>DASQZP010000036.1:0-8540 GCA_035638655.1 Bacteroidales bacterium | reverse complement strand
TTTTTGGTGGCTCCCAGCTTGATGAGCTGTAAATTGTTTTCAGCGGCGTCCATGGCTTCCTGTGCTTTTTTATATGAAATACGGTATTGTTGAAATTCGGCTTCAGGGATGACACCTTCCTGATAAATCTTTCGCTGTCGCTCATATACGATACGTGCATCTTCAAAATCGATTTTTGCCCTGTTTAGTCTTGATTCCGCTTCGTTCAGGCTAACCATATTCGGAATGATCTTAACTTTAGCAATCAGATCGCCAATTTTCACCTTTTGTCCGGGTTCAACATATATTTTATCAATAATTCCGGATACCTGAGGCTTAATTTCAATTTCTTTGCGGGGAACTACCGATCCCGTAGCCACTGTTTTCTTAACTACATTTGAAATAAATGGAGTCTTTGTTTCATATACTACCGGTTTTTTCTTCGATTTTCCGTACAGGAAAACAATTGTCCAACCAAAAGCCAGTAGTACAATAATTAAAATCCCAATTCTGATTATCTTTTTCATTGTATCAATAAATTTTAAGGTTATTCACTTCTTAAAGCGTCAATCGGTTTTATACTTATAGCACGTCTTGCAGGTATCAACCCGGCAAGTGCACCAGATATAACCAGTATAATGAGTGCGGTTACAGCTATTTTAAAATTAACTTCCGGGTTACGGAACATATCCGGAGGAGCCGGCATATTACTCAGTAATTTATTTATACCCTGCACCACCAGTACGCCAAGCATCAGTCCGAAATATCCTGCAAAAGAAGTTAGTACGACTGATTCGGTAATGATCTGCGAGATTATTTTGCGCGGTGTAGCTCCAAGTGCCCGCTGGATTCCTATTTCTTTGGTTCGTTCCTTGATAATCACAAGCATGATGTTACTGACTCCGATCACCCCGGCCAGTAAGGTTCCTATTCCAACCAGCCATACCAGTCCTGAGATTCCCATAAAGAGACCTGACATCTGTTTAAACTCTTTTTCAACGTTGAAATGACCAAAAGCTTGTGTGTCATCAGGATGTACGCTCTTCAGTCTTGCCAGCAAAGCCAGGCATTTGTCTTCAACTACTGATGCCGGGACACCTTTCTTAGCTGTAACGGAAAAGTAATGAACTGCATCTCCGAAATTATAGGCTTTTTGCAGACTGGTAAAAGGCAGAATGATGGTCTTTTCTTTGTCGCCCCCAAAACTTATTGCCTGGGAAGCAGGTTTATATACTCCTACTACCTGAAAGTATACTCCTTTAATTTTGATGTATTCTCCTACCGGATTTACCCCCGGTTCAAAGAGTACATCAACCACTTTTTCACCAATAACAGCAACTTTCCTTTTTTCAGTTATATCGAAGTGATTAATAAAACGACCATGAACCATTGTGTTGGGATCTATTTTATTGATTACCGGATAATCTCCGTGAATGGTAAACGCACCAGTCTTATTATCATGCGTTACATTGTTTCCTTCATCTCCCCATCCATTTAGTCGGGGGGCCAGGTATTCAATCTCCGGAATATATTCGCGCAAGGCAATCATATCATCGTTGGTGAGACGGATATATCTTCCCCTTGGAAAACCCTTATACGGGATTGTTGTGGAACGAGTCCATATAAAAGCACTATTGGTAGCAAAGCTTCCGAATCCATGTGTTACCCCGTTTTCCAGGCCATTCCCGGATCCCAGCATAATGATCAGCATGAAAATTCCCCAGAAAACACCAAAAGCAGTAAGGAAAGTACGAAGCTTATTTTTCCGCAGTGAGTGAATTATTTCCTGCCATTTGTCAATATCTATTAGCATAGTGTTTTTCTTTTTTTATTCGTCTCTCAGAGCTATAATCGGTTTGATGCGGGCCGCTTTTCTTGCAGGAACAAAACCGGCAAGAGTTCCGGCTACAATCAGCAGTAATGTTGCACTAATTGCTACATTAAAATTCGCTTCCGGATTTACAAAGAAGGGAAGATCCGGGAGATTAGAAGATACCAGTTCCAACAGGCCAACGCCGAGAACAAGTCCGATATACCCGGCAAAACCGGTGATAGCAATTGATTCCATCAGTATTAAACCGATGATAGAGAAGGGCGTAGCGCCAATTGCTTTGCGAATCCCAATTTCTTTGGTGCGTTCGTTTACCACAATCATCATGATATTACTTACACCAACAATTCCGGCAATAATAGTTCCGATACCTATGATCCAGATAAACATTCGAATTCCAAAAAACAGATTCTGAAATTTCCGGTATTCTTCAGTTGCATTCCAGGATCCCATTGCCCGTTCATCCTTGGGATCAAATTTATGTCGCCTGGCCAGTTCATTGTGTATTTCATCTTCAATTTTCTTACTCTCGGCAACACTGGCATCTCCGGTTGTTACAACGAGTGTGTTAATTCGATCGGTACCCATAAATACTTTCTGGGCAGTGGAAATAGGGAGATAAATAATTTGCTGTGTTCGGTTGTTATTGCTTTCATCTGTATAAACTCCTACTATCTTGAAGGGGATTTTATTGATGTTGATATATGTTCCAATCGGATCCTCATCCTTAAACAGGGCTTTTTGGACATCAATACTGATTACAGCAACTTTTCTTTTTTCTTTTATATCAATATGGTTCACATATCGTCCCTCAAGTACATTGATCCTTTCAATTTCTTTGTAATCAGGATGTGCACTACGAATATCAAAAGTTCCGTATTCGTTTTTATAGGAAACCATCCCATTGCCTCTGACACTATACCTGGATGATATTTTATCGATTCCTTTTACTTTTCTGGTTTTATCATAATCCTTATTGTCAAATTGAATATATCTTCCCGGTTTCATGCCTTTATATGGCACGCTGGTTTGCCCGCCCCATATCCAAATTGCATTGGTGGCAGAGTTGCCGAAGTTTCTTTCTACTCCGTTCTGCAGTCCGCGCCCTGATCCTAGCAGGATAATCAGCATGAAAATACCCCACGCTACGCTGAAACCGGTCAAAAATGTCCGAAGCTTGTTTTTTCGTATGGTACTCAGAATTTCCTGCCATTTATCAATATCAAGCATAGCTGTAGGCTTTATTTACCAGTTCTTTTTCTATGATTCCGTCTTTAAGGTGGATCATTCTTTTGGTTCTTTCAGCAATGTCGTGCTCATGGGTTACAATAATCACTGTGATACCATCATTATTGATCTCTCTGAAAAGATCCATTACTTCCAGTGAAGTCTGTGAGTCGAGTGCTCCGGTTGGTTCATCAGCAAGTATCACCTTTGGTTTGGAGATCAATGCGCGGGCTATTGCAATACGTTGTTTCTGGCCACCTGACAATTCATTTGGAAGGTGGTCGGCCCATTCTCTGAGTCCCATTCTGTCAAGATATTCCATGGCCAACCGGTTTCTCTTTTTTCTGGATACTTTCTGATAATAAAGTGGGAGAGCCACATTTTCCATGGCATTTTTAAAAGAAATCAGGTTGAAACTCTGAAATACAAATCCGAGCATTTGGTTCCGGTAATAAGCTGCCTTTGTTTCATTCAGGTTTGCCATCAATGTGTTGTCCAGATAATAACCGCCTGAATCATAGCTGTCGAGAATACCCAGAATATTCAGCAGGGTCGACTTTCCCGAACCGGAGGAACCCATGATGGAAACCATCTCTCCCTTCTCAATTGTAAGATCAATTCCTTTAAGCACATGAAGTTTGTTGGTGCCTGTAACATATGACTTATTAATCTTCTCCAGTTTAATCATCCTGTATTTTTTTGGTTATTTCGTTTTATCAATCATTGTGCCAATTCATATAACAGACATAGATTCAATAGAATCACCCTGGCGTCGTATATTGGGACTGTCAGATTTCTGTACATTAATGATACACCTTATGCACATTTCCGAACAACAGGATGAAATGATGAATGAGATTAGTGATATAGTTAATTTGAATTTATCGGGGAATAATTGGCATAACATGTATTAATAAATGCCGGGATGCCAATGATATTTCTTATCCGGATAAACCTTTTCAGCTTGTTTTTGGTTAGTAGTAATAATGCAAAATATTTTACTAAAATAAGCAATAATTTTTGATGGAAGCAGAAAATATCCGGCAAATGTGCAGTGCCTCCGGATGTTTATGAGGAGATTAAGACTAAGTGTTTATTTGGCTATCCAGGGAAGTGAGCTGGCTGTGATGATATCATTAATTTCTTCTTTCAAAAGTATGTTGTTTTAAAATTTCTAATGCAATATTAAGTTTTTCATTATCAGGAAGATTTCCTTCCAGCCAATTAATGATAGTACCCCTTTTTTCCATCCTGCGGAACCATGTAACCTGTCGCTTGGCAAACTGATGAATAGCAGTGTTCAGTTTACTGAACATGGTTTCATAACTTATTTCTCCTTTCAGATAAAGTGTGATGAATTTGTATTCAAGACCGTAGTAAATTAGTTTTTCAGCCGGGATGCCGGAGTTCAGCAGTTCCTGTACCTCATCTATCATGCCATTTTTAAGGCGTAATATCAGCCTGTCCGTAATTCGTTTGCGTTGGGTATCCCGGTCATAGTGAATGCCAAAAAAAATGGGGTTGATTTCTGGTATTTCTGGAATGAGTTCCGGGTGGGAGGCTTCATATTCGGCAATTTCAATAGCTCTGATTAATCTTTTTTTGTCCGTTGTATCAGTAGTGTTATGAAGCTTTTTTCTCCTTGACAGTTTTTCTGTGAGTACAGGTATATCATAAGATGACAGCTCTTTTCTAAGTTCTATATTTTCCGGCACATCTATTAGCCGGTATCCTGCAGTTACTGCTTCAAGGTACATGCCCGTTCCCCCGCACACAATTGGGACTTTCTGACGTTCATTAATTTTATTAAAAGTTTTGTAAAAATCTTTTTGATAGTCAAAGACATTATAAGCAGTTCCGGGTTCGCAGATATCTATCAAATGCACCGGGAGTATGTTGTTTTCAATCACATAATCTTCGTAGTCCTTACCCGTTCCAATATTCATTCGACGATATACCTGTCTTGAATCAGCAGAGATGATTTCTCCGTTTATCCTGTTGGCCATTTGAGCTGTAAATGCAGTTTTCCCTCCTGCAGTAGGTCCGGTAACAATTATAAGATTATAAATTTGCTCTTGCACAAGCCTGATTATTTAATGTTGAATACAATGATAACAAAAATACATTTTCTGAAAAAAATCTTAACTTTGAGCCATGTAAATTATGGTTGATATGGACATAAACGCAATAGTAAACAGAGCAATTAACATTATCGTAAAACCT
The DNA here is from genome assembly GCA_035638655.1 of Bacteroidales bacterium. Lineage (GTDB taxonomy): Bacteria > Bacteroidota > Bacteroidia > Bacteroidales > DASQZP01 > DASQZP01. The sequence continues at coordinate 3,280 of DASQZP010000036.1, read as the reverse complement.
GCCGAAGAATGGGAACAGGTGAAAAATGAAGATATGCCTTCCCGGCAGATATTTTTACAATATCTACTGCCTTTTATAATACTTATGGGAGCTGCTTCGATTGTAGGTAACTCATTGTTTAGCACTACCATGTTTTCTTCCTTTGGATTTGGTTATGTATTGTTTTCGGCTGTAGTAAATATGGTTATTTCCTTTTTGGGTGTTTATATTTCAGCTTATATTATCAACGAACTTGCCGGTAGTTTTGATACAGCGAAAAACATTAATAATGTGTTTAAAGTGGTAATTTATTCCTTTACTCCTTATTTTGTGGCGTCTATTATTACCGGTTTGGTTCCGCAACTTATTTTTATTCAGCTATTTGGGTTTTATTCCTTTTACCTCTTGTGGGTTGGGATGAATCATTTACTTTCTCCACCTGAAGATAAACGAGCTGGCTATGTTGTTGTATCAGGACTTATCATCATTGGGGTCTTTGCAATTTTAAGTATCCTGCTGAACCTGATATTTTCATCATTCCTTTTTGCAGCCGATACATATAATGCTCTTTAACTTTTGATGTTTAATCTCTGACACATCATTTAAAAAAGTATGCGTGAATATGATGAACAACAAAATAAACATTAAAAATAAAAAGGCCTCATTCAATTATGAATTTCTGGAGAAATTTATTGCAGGAATTAAATTATCAGGAACTGAGATAAAATCATTGCGTGCTGGTAAAGCTAATCTTACAGATGCCTTTTGTTTTTTTCATGATCATGAATTATTTGTCAAAGGATTGCATATAGCCGAATATACCTATGGTACATACAACAATCATGATCCTGCACAAGACCGGAAATTGCTTTTAAATCGCAAGGAACTGGATAAGCTGGAACAAAAAATCAATCAGAAAGGATTAACCATTGTGACCATACGTATATTTATCAACGAAAGGGGGCTGGCAAAACTGGAAATTGCACTTGCAAAGGGGAAGAAAGAATATGATAAGCGCGAAGACCTCAAAGCCAAAGATGCAAAAAGAGAAATGGATCGTGCAAGAAAGTTCTGATTATACTTCCCCGGGTATTTACTGGGAGAAGAAAAAGTCATTCAGTTCATATATATCATGGGTGGTAAGTGCTGATTCATAGTCAAAGAAATCGTCAATGGCTTTCAGCACTTCATCGAATGAAATATAACCATCCTGATTGGTATCCAGGGGTTTGAACTTATCAGGAATGGGAAGGTTTCCTCCTCTGCGTGCTGAATATCCGATGTTGGTAAGCAGATATTTATCTACTTCACTACGCGGAACGGCCTCTGACATATCATTCATGGCAATAGCCTGGTCTTCTGTTATTTCTACTCCCTCATCATTTACATATGCACCGGGGGATGAAAAGGGCTCTTTATCCAGATAATCAGGAATACCATCATTGTCACTGTCAAGAGGACAACCGAGCGAATCAACTTTTACACCTCTGGGTGTATTCGGACAATTGTCCCAGCCATCAAAGACCAGGTCGTTGTCATCATCCCCATACATCGTGTAATCAAAATCAATATCCGCGAAAAGCTTGTCAACGATAATGGTTTTTGCATCAGAGAACAGATCGAGGTGCAGGGTAAGATATGAAAAATTGAACATGTCGTTCCGTTTGTTGCCAACCGGGCCGGTTTTATCAGCTGAACTCACATTATCCAGCAGATCAGTGAATGTATAATGCAATGAAGTTGCCAGTCTCATGGTTACCCTGTCTGACACCATAAAATCAAGTCCGGCTTCAAAAGGGATGGCAAAAGTGTTCTGGGAATAATTGCCAAGCCCGTATAGATTGAGCTCACGCAGATCTGATTCGTATTTGTAATCACGTTTCAGAAAATGACTGATAGCTGGTGTTCCCTCAGCAATATCCCTTATGGTTCCGTCCGACCAGTAATAATAACGGTTGCCATTGGCATCAAATAGATCGGCCTTAGAATTAAACTGAAGATTCTCTGCGCCAACAGCAATAAACGGACGGATTAATTTATCACCTTTCAGAAAATGGCGAAAATCATAATTCAGATTAATGCCAAAGGTAACAAGATCAGTTGAGAAGTTGAGGTTCCTGTCCAGTTCGGCTGCAGAACGTTCATTGCCGGTAAGGGTACCATAGATCAGAAAAAAATTGGCTTTAAAATAATGTTTATTATCAACAAAGGTAGATACATTGAATTTGAAGGCAGGCTTCCCCATTACCGGATTGCGGTTGCCGTTTTTTACGTCTCCAAGGAAATTAAGAGTACCAACTCCGACACCTATAACCGGTTTATAAACAGGGTTTTCTACTTCTACTTCTTCTTTAAGCAAAGATTCATAATATTCTTCCTGTGCTGAAACTTTCAGTAGTGGAAGAAACAGTATCCCGCTCAATATCCATATTTTCAATTGCCTGATCATCCGGTTTTTCTGTGCTTTGAGTGTTTGTTTCTACGGTAAAAATACCAGCAGGTTACTATTTATACCACTTTTGATTTGTAATCATTAAAGCTTCCTGTACAGTGATGCGTCTACCTGAGTTGTAAGCCGATACAAAAGCGTCGTTGATAGTAGTGGTATTCCAGATGTGTACCCTGAAATCCCGTGCCTGTTTATATTCCCTGAAAGTACCTACAGAATACTTGTGCCATCCCTCATGCATCTCCGCTCTTACAGTGTCCTGAAGGTGATATTTCCTGAAATATCTCTTTACGTTTACAGGTCTGTGTCCTGCAGCTACCTGCACCCTGTAATAAATACCTTCTCTTGGTTGCAGGATGTATGCTTCAGGGATTTTTGGAAGGCGTGAAGACTGGCTTGTCCGTTTTTTTACCGGAGCAGGCCCGGGTTTGGTAACCGGCTGATTTGTATTTGTTTCTGCTAATTGTTGTTCCTCCTGTTCACGGGCTGTTTCATTCCCATTACCTGTATTTGATGTGCCGCCGGCTTTTTGTGTAAGCATTTGCGGAACTGAAAGTAACAGTTGTTTTAATTCTTCCTGACTGGCATTCTTAATGTTTGTGTCAGTCTGGGTGATATCAACTACTTCGGTTTTTCCGTCCTCAATATAGGAGAATGTACCTTTGATATCAAGTGGTGGTAATGAGCTGACGTCTTCCTGCGCAATGATTTTATAGGAAACGATAAAATAGGGTGGGGAGGGGAGGTTCATCCAGAGAAATTTAGCTGTTTGATCTTTGAAGGTGAAAATAGCATCCTTTGTTTCTCCGCTGATGGCTCGGTAACCGGCTGGAATATTTTCTTCTATTTTAG
>DASQZP010000035.1:0-3851 GCA_035638655.1 Bacteroidales bacterium | reverse complement strand
TTATATGAGATGTTGACTGAATAAAAGGATGACGAGAAAACGGCAATGATAAAAAACGCTTCGAATTAGTTGCCGGGAACGATGGTTTAAACTCCTTAATGACTAATTACAAAAAAGTCCTGCTTTATTAAGTATCAGGGTAAGAAAAGAATTAGTCAAGTGGTAAGAGGCTGTTTTTAATAAAAATAAATATATTTTTATGGATATGTAGAAATCCGGATCTGCAAATAGTATTTAATTACTATCTCTCTTACTTGATGAATGAATCCCTGATTTTTTGAAGATCATCGTAATCGATACCTTCCAGGTCAATCGTTTTAGTCGTGGTATCATTGAACAATAACTCCAGTTTTCGGGATTGTATATCCGCACGTGTAATTTTACCTAATGTTATTGTTTGTGTTTGTGGTGACGAGGGCAAACGGTATCGCATTTTTTCATTATCCCACTCGATATAATATTTGCGATATTTTGAATTGGTATACCAGAGAAAAATGAATATAAAGCCAAAAATTATTTGTGTTATGAGTCCAAGAAAGGCCATAATATGATGGTGACCGGTAAAAAGTCCTGCGCCGTTGCTAATGGATTTAAATATTCTGAATACCGCATAAGCCAGTGATAAAATACCAACAATCAGAAAAAGATACATTGATATTTCTGAATTTTTGCTGAAATTAATCCGTTCCATAGATGACTCATTTCTCTAATAATAGTTTGCTAATCCTTTATATCGCAAATATATATCGAGTACTTATGCATACATTTTAGCGATATTAGCTTAGTTTAATATAATAAGTTTACTCAATAATCAGGTCATATTTATCGAGTAAGTTTAAGACATTGGCATAGGAAAAAATAGCTTTAGTAAGGGTGTTGTTCTCAGGGTCAATTGAAAAATTTGTAGCACTCGTAAAGTTCACTTTACTCAGGTCTGTTTTAAAGAAACGGGCATCGGCCAGGTTGCAATCTATAAACGAAGCATCTTTAAGATTAGATTGCGTAAAATCAGCATTTCTGATCGTACAATTATGATATTCGTTCTTTTGTAAATTCAAACCAGTGAATATGCAATAATTTAAATTACAACCTTTAAATGTTAAACGGCTTAAACTATTCCTTTTTAAGCTGAAGTCGATACCGGTTAATTTTGACTCATCAAATTGAACGTTTTTAATAGAAGTTTCCGACCATCTGGACATAGACAGATCACTCGATGAAAAGCTACAATCAACAAAAAGGCATTTGTGAAAAATAGCGTTTGTAAAAGTACAATTCTGAAAGGTGCACTTTTCAAAAGTTATCTCAGTAAATGATTTTTTATTACTATCAACATTTTTCCATACTTCATCTTCTATAAAGTCCATAATTTTTGAAATAAAAGTGTATAAATGGCAGCCGGTACTCTCTTCGTTAGCGTATATGATGCTACTGAAAAGTGATCGTCTTTTTCTCACGGCTGCTTTGGAAAGCAAATTCAATAATTTTTATGACGTTTCTTGCTTCTTCAGGTTTAACGGCCAGAGTTTTTTTATTAGTTATAACTTCGTAAATATTTTCATAAAACTTCTGATAGCAACCTCGTAAAGTTTCTATTTTACCCCTGAAATGAAGGCCGTTTATATTTGTGTTTAGTGTACCCCAATTACTTTGATCATCAACGCCCCAGTTGGGATGAAGAGGTGACATGCCACTTTTCGAATCGGCTTCTTGTGGATCCAACCCATATTTTATAAATGTCCCCTGTGTTCCATAGAGAAGGAAACGGGGACTTGGTTCACGTACCAGCATCCCGGCTTTAAGAGTTACTTTCAATTGGTCGTAATGGAGTTTTACTTCAAAATGATCATCCGTTTGACCGCCTTCCCGTTGAATATGAATATCAGCTGTGACTTCATTAGGGTTGCCAAATAATTGAAGAGCATGATCAATTAAATGCGGCCCTAAATCATATAGTATTCCACTTCCGGGAACATTTTTTTCTCTCCACGCGTCAGGTTTGAAGTAATTTCGAAATCGATCGAAATGTGATTCATATTCCACTAATTTACCCAGAGATCCTTGATTCAGGATTTTTTTTACGGTTAAAAAATCACCGTCCCATCTGCGATTTTGATATACGCTCAATATTAAACCGTTATCATTCGCAATAGATATCAGATCATCGGCCTCTTTTGATGTAATGGTTAAAGGTTTCTCAATGATTACGTGTTTACCGGCCGATAGAGCATTTTTAGCCAGTGAGTAATGAGATTCATTGGGTGTGGTAATTACAACGAGTTGAATGGATTCATCTTGAAATAAATCATCAGCTGATGATACCACATCTATGTATGGATACTCTTCTTTTGATTTCTGTTTATGGCGTTCAACAATTTTAGAAATTTTGAAATTTGGATTGGCATGTATAAACGGAGCGTGAAAAACCTGTGCAGACATTCCATATCCGATAATTCCTGTATTTATTTTCAAATTTACCACAGATTTACGCAGATTTTGGCTGATTTCCATTTATTCTCCAACAACCTGTTTAATAATAAGGTTTATTAAAAATCACAATAATATTGGAAAAGAATAGGGCATATGAAACACTGAATTCAGTGTAAGCCATTTCTTTCTGTTATTATATATTTAGTGAATTCCAAGAATTAATTATGAATAAATGATATTACTCGAATCAAGATATCAGTGAACAGCAATGGCGGGATAACAGGCAGAAAAATCAACAAATGGTTCCATCATCATCAATATAGCAGGTGTCTGATTGAAAACGATCCCAGTCAGACATTAATTTTTGCAGGTATTCAAGATGATGCATCAATTTTTTTTCACCACAAATGATATTGTCATCATCTTTCAGAACAGGAAGAGACAAGCCATCCGATTTGAAAGGAAGATCATGGGTATTGCTAATAATTTTAACTTCATGTGCAATTACGATGTCTCGTAGCTTGTTTTCGACTTCAACACCAAGTTGATCATGCCTATTTCGATATAAAGTGATCATCTGTATGATATTTTGTTAAATTATTTTAGCATAAAATAATATGATTCTCACATATTTGTAATACCTGGTAGTAATTTAAGTCCAATAATATTAAATATTAATAAAAACGAATCATATCGTTTCCCATATCGTTAAAGATATACACGTAGTTTCAAAACAAAAAACCGATTGTACCAATGGCAGAGAATAAGACTATAAGCAAACATTTATTGAATAAACCGAATGTTCGGCCGCATCTTATTAAGGATGACGGGCATTTCCCCAATAACTCCTCACTTCCGCTTTTGGTTTATTCAGATGCTGTGAAGATAGAGAATGATGATTCTCTTGGAGAGATAGAACGATTGATCAATAGCAATGGATGGAGCGGTGCCTGGTTAAATGGCGTGTTTCCTTATCATCATTACCATAGTACGGCTCATGAATGTTTGATCGTATGTAATGGTGAGGCACGTATTCAATTTGGAGGTGACCAGGGTATGACCTTACAATTAAAACAAGGGGATGCGGTAGTTTTACCAGCGGGTATGGCTCATAAAAAACTCGATCAGAGTCCCGATTTTCAAGTGATGGGAGCTTATCCGGACGGACAAAATTATGATATGAATTATGGTACGGATAATGAACGTCGGTTTGCCGATCAAAATATTGCAAAAGTACCATTACCCCAGGCGGATCCGCTCTATGGAATGAAGGGTCCTTTGATGACTCAGTGGACAGAATAATATATAGTATCTACTCCTTCTTAGGGTTATAAAAAGGAGTAGATACATTCATATTCTAATATTTTTCTTTTTCGAACGAACTTTTCGGGTTGTTTTTTCACCTTTTACAGTAATCACAT
>DASQZP010000034.1:0-2559 GCA_035638655.1 Bacteroidales bacterium | reverse complement strand
GCTGTTTGGGTCTCAGAATGTTTGGACTCCTCTGAAGGCTATGAGATGAATTTAAATGTCTGGAGTGAAAAAATTGGTTCGGACGCATTTTCGGAAGTGTGGTCGCTTTTTCAGATCGAAGGCGTTTGATTGGGCACCTGTCACACGGCGCCGGTGAACTGGGACCGTTAAAGGGCTTCATAGAGAATTGAAATGGATACTTCATGTTAGACGTACTATATTGATCGTAACAAGAATACAATGTGTGAGTAGATAAAGATAACCTGAATAACATTGGTGTTATCCCAACGTTGTACTTCATTAAAATTTATGAGGAAAATATGAGCTTAGAAAATATTTATTATATATCAGCGATCATCGGGACGATTGCTATTGTGCTGTCGATTGTTGTCCTTGCCCGAGAATTACGTCAAAATACGAAGGCTTTAAAATCTACGATGGCTCGAGAAGCGGGGAATGGAATACAATCGTGGTATTTAACCATTGGCAATAGTCCGGAATCATCAAATCTTTGGATTAATGGCATGGCGAAACCGGACAATTTATCAAACGAACAACTCCTGCAGTTTTTTTTCCTGTGCCAATCAGTATTTTGGGCTTTTCAAACAAATTTTTATTTGAGCAAAGAAGGGACTCTTGACTCACAAATTGAATCGTCAATATCAAATATATTACTAAATGTGATTGAACAACCTGGATTTCATCTTTATTGGGAGCAAAGACAAGAAACATTTTTTCCGGAATTCAGGGAATATATCGACAAAGTCTGTACGCAAAAACCTTCAAAGGCTAGTGTCTTATATAAATCTGTTCAGAAAGATTAATTAAAATAAACTAAGCACAACAACAGATATAGACAATTACTGTTTATGGTAATAAATCGAAAAAATATGAACTTTATCAACTATGATTCCTACTCTAAAAATTTCTGATTTTTCACCACAACAGAATCATAGCCAAATCACTAAATTCGATTTTAAAAAAATGTAGCCCTCTCACCTCCGTTGCACCGGACGAGAAGGCTGCCAGTGAAACGGGGACCGTTAGGCTTTTGGAGGGAATATGAAACTTCCTACTTTTAATCTTTTTCTTAGTTTATTAATAATGATATTTATATTTAGTTGCGAAGATGCCAGTAATCCTGTTACAACTTACCCTGAAGTCGATCGGGCTGCAACTATTCCAAATGATATTGAAAAGCGCGGACCTGAGTCTGACAAACATCCTCCCATTCTTCATTCCTCTGATTACGAGCAACCGATTTCTCTGCCGCTGACCATAAATACCGCTGGTGTTGAGGACTCTCCATTCATCCTGCCGGATGGTAAAACATTATACTTTTTCTTTACGCCTGATGTGCGGATCCCGGCTGAACAACAAATATTAGATGATGTCAGCGGTGTCTGGGTAACACAAAAAGTTGGCGATAGTTGGAGTAATGCAGAAAGAGTATGGCTGCAGGATCCCGGAAAACTTGCACTCGATGGCGCCGTGTGTGTACAAAACAACGAAATGTGGTTTGCATCAGCGAGAGAAGGGTATACGGGGCTCAATATGTTTACGGCTGAGTGGATTAATGGAAAGTGGCAAAACTGGCGATACGCCGGCGATCGACTGATGAAAGAAATCAGGATCGGTGAAGTGCATATTCATGGAAATGAATTGTATTTTCATTCTGATCGTCCTGGGGGAAAAGGAGGGTTAGATATTTGGAAAACTACAAGAAATGGTGATAATTGGTCTGAACCCGTCAATATGGGCGAACTAAATAGCAGTGGCATGGACGGATATGTTTTTGTTTCCTCTGATGGCACGCAACTTTGGTTTACCAGAACGTACCATGGAACACCTGGTGTTTTTGTCTCTTTGAATATTGATGGCATGTGGTCGGAACCTGAGTTAGTAGTTTCACAATTTGCTGGTGAGCCTACCCTTGATGACTCAGGCAATTTATATTTTGTTCACCATTATTTTGAAAATGATATTATGATAGAGGCCGATATTTATGTCGCATACAAGAAATAGACATGGTTAAAGAAAAGCATAACAACGGTTTCAACACTGACGCGAGCACACGTTGGTTTTTTGGTAACGTGAAATTTGGAATTTGCAAAAATTAATAGCTCTTACTCAAGAACTTTAATTATCGATAAATTACTCAAAAAAGCCTAACCTCCGTTGCACCGAACTTGGTTATTAATTATGACATTCAGTAATTCCAGCTATAATATATCGTTATGTGTGGAAGAATTAGTTTAACCAAAGCTGTGAAAATGGTGGAGCATCGATTTAAGGTGAAGTATATGAATGAGCGGCAGTGGCCGAACCAGTGGGATGATGTGATAATCTATGAACACTATAACCTATAAAATATTTCCCGGGTAACGCGGAACAAATATAAATATATATGAAAAGAATTTTCATCACCTAAAAATAAAATTTAACTAACATCTGTAGTAGATAAATAATTCATCCCAATATAGATCGTTTAAAAATTTAGAATGCTAAACTTCCACTTATTGAGAGTAGGTAAATTATGGGTGAGGCTAAGGAAATTAA
>DASQZP010000033.1:0-5791 GCA_035638655.1 Bacteroidales bacterium | reverse complement strand
AACAATCGGTTAGTAAAATGAAAAAAATGGGTGAAAAGGCAATACAAATTTTATTGATCAATACGGTTGTGCCTTTCCTGTTTGCCTATGGAAAGTATAAAGGGATTCATTCATTGCGGGAAAGGGCCGTTGAGTTACTGGATGAAATTCCTGCAGAGAAAAATGGTGTGATAAGATTATGGGAAAAGACCGGAATTTCGGCTGATACAGCCTTCCATACACAGGCTCTTTTACAACTGAAAAATGAATATTGTGATAAAAAAAGGTGTATTTGTTGTCAGATTGGAAATAAGATCATATCTATGCAGTAAGATGCAGGTTACTAATCAGAACGCCTCAAATGAATGAAGATAACAGAAGGCCCATTGTAAGACGTGAAAATTTTCACTCGGCTATAATAGCCATTGCTTTACTTTTTTTCCTGATACTCATTAGTATCACTTTTTATATATTTCATGAAGGGTACAGCTTTCGTGATGCGCTCTTTTTTACCATAATTACTATTTCAACTGTCGGTTTCAGGGAAGTACATCCGCTTACCCCATCTGGTATGTATTTTACTACCTTTTTAATTATCTTCAGTTTTGGTATATTTGCTTATGCTGTCACTACACTTACAAGATATGTTGTTGACGGTGTGTTTCGTAATTATTATAAAGACAACAGGGTGAGAAACAAGATAGAAAAGCTCAGGGACCATGTTATTGTCTGCGGTTATGGCCGTAATGGCCAGCAGGCAGTGCTGGAATTGCAAGACCATAATGTACCGTTGCTGGTTATTGAGAACGACGAACCGACCATTGAGAAGCTCAGAACTTCCAATGATATTTTGTATCTTTTCGGTGATGCTACCCAGGATCATATGCTGGATGCAGCCAAGGTTGACCGGGCCAGGGCATTGATATCTACTTTGCCGGTGGATGCGGATAATTTATTTGTGGTACTTTCTGCCCGGCAGATAAATCCTGATTTGACAATCATCAGCCGGGCCTCAAATGATAATTCAGACCTGAAATTGAAAAGAGCTGGTGCCAATAATGTAATCATGCCTGATAAAATTGGTGGACAACGGATGGCCAAACTGGTGGCCCAACCTGATGTTGTTGAATTTCTTGAATATATCATGTTGCAGACAAGTGATAGTGTTTCACTTGAAGAAATGGACTGTTATGATATTTCCGACAAATTTAACGGACGTTCCATTCGTGAACTGGATGTGAGAAACGAATCAGGAGCCAATATTATTGGATTAAAGAGAGAGGATAAGACTTTTCTGATTAATCCGCTTCCGGAGGTATTATTGACAAGACGTGACCGGCTCTTTGTGCTGGGGACCAAGAAACAAATTGCACGACTTAAAACAATTCTTACAGGAAAAGAACATAGTCATGTCTGATAAATCTTACAACTTATAAGTTTATAAAGGATTCCGGAGAATACTAAATCAGTTCAGGTGATCTGACTGACAATTATTTAATTTATGAATAAATTTATAATTGCTATTGATAAATGAAAAAAAAATCCTATTTTTGCAGGTCTTAAATGTAGAATTAAGTATAATTTATAATATTAAAAAGAAGCAATGTATTTAACCGCAGAAAGAAAAAAGGAAATATTCAGCACTCATGGTAAATCCGAAACCAATACCGGATCTACAGAAGCTCAGGTTGCACTGTTTACTGAAAGGATCAATCACCTTACAGGACATCTGAAAAGTAACAAGAAAGACTTCAGCACACAGCGTGCACTGTTGAAACTTGTTGGAAAGCGGAGAAGACTCCTTGATTATCTGAAAGATAAAGACATTGCAAAATACAGGGCGCTGATCAAAGCACTTAACATTCGTAAGTAAAAAATTAAAAAGGCAATTCCTTCAATTGCCTTTTTTCGTATAGACCGGTGAAACAAATTATTTTTGTTTCACTTTTTCCGTTTGATGAGCAATTAAAATCTTTTCTTTCCAGCTTTACTTTACCAAATTAATTTTTTTGCTGTATCTTCATAGATTTAAAGGCAGAGCTCATTAACCGGAAAAAATTTTAAAACTGGTTGAACGGATGTTATCAGTTACCCTGAACTGAAAACGGACAGGTTTATTATTAGATTACTTATCTGGCAACCAGATAAAAAGATGAAACAAAGAGGAAAATAAATTTATATTAGTGAATTGAGTAAAATGAAAGTAGTAGAGAAAACTATTGATTTGGGTGATGGCAGGACTATTACCATTGAAACAGGTAAACTGGCCAAACAGGCTGATGGTTCTGTAGTGGTAAAAATGGGTCGTACAATGTTACTGGCCACTGTTGTATCAGCCAAAGAGGCAAAAGAAGATGTTGACTTTATGCCTCTTTCTGTAGAATATAAAGAGAAATTTGCATCACTGGGACGATTCCCCGGCGGATTCATGAAAAGGGAAACCCGTCCTTCTGATTATGAAATACTTATTTCCCGGCTGGTTGACCGGGCACTGCGTCCGCTTTTTCCGGACGATTATCATGCTGAAACATTTGTAACCATTAATCTTATTTCAGCCGACAAGGATATAATGCCGGATGCATTGGCTGGTCTGGCTGCTTCTGCAGCAATGAGTGTGTCAGATATTCCATTTAATGGCCCTATCTCAGAGGTTCGTGTAGCCAGGGTGAACGGTGAATTGGTGATCAATCCGACCTTTACTCAGCTAAAGAGTGCTGATATTGACATTATGGTTGGTGCAACCATGGACAATATCCTTATGGTTGAAGGGGAAATGAGCGAAGTGTCTGAAGCTGATATGCTTGAAGCAATTAAATTTGCCCACGAAGCAATTCAAACTCAGTGCAAAGCGCAGATGGAGCTTTCTGAAGAACTGGGTACTACCCAGAAACGTGAATACAGCCATGAGGTAAATGATGAGGATATCCGGAAAGCAATACATGACTTTGCTTATGATAAAATTTATGAAGTAGCCAAATCCGGAACTTCGAAGCATGAACGCAGTGAGGCTTTTGATGCCATTAAGCAGGAGTTTTTGGAAACGCTCCCTGAAGAAGAGGAGATCAATGAGGTTATGATTGGCCGCTATTACCATGATGTGGAAAAAGAAGCTGTCAGGAATATGATCCTGAATGAAGGGATAAGGCTTGATGGCAGGAAAACCAATGAGATTCGTCCCATCTGGTGTGAGGTTGATTACCTTCCTGCTGCTCACGGATCTGCTATTTTTACCCGTGGTGAAACGCAGTCATTAACTACAGTTACCCTCGGTACCAAGCTCGATGAGAAGATAATTGATGAGGTATTGCTGAGAGGAACCGAAAAATTCGTGTTACATTATAATTTCCCTCCATTCTCAACTGGTGATGCTCGCCCTGCAAGAGGAATCAGCCGCCGTGAAATTGGTCATGGAAACCTGGCACACCGTGCTCTTAAAGCAATGATGCCCCCGGCTGAAGAAAACCCATATGCCGTAAGGGTAGTGAGCGATATCCTTGAATCTAATGGTTCTTCTTCAATGGCAACAGTTTGTGCAGGTACACTCGCACTTATGGACGCCGGAGTGAAGATTAACAAGCCGGTCTCTGGTATCGCCATGGGACTTATCACCGACGATAGTGGTAAATATGCTGTACTTTCTGATATTCTGGGTGATGAGGATCATCTCGGAGATATGGATTTTAAAGTTACCGGGACTAAAGATGGCATCACCGCCTGTCAGATGGATATCAAAGTAGAAGGACTTTCTTTTGAAATTATGTCCAAAGCACTTCAGCAGGCAAATGAAGGGCGTATGCATATTCTGGGTATCATGATAGAAACCATCAGTGAACCCCGTCCTGAGCTAAAACCACATGCCCCAAGAATTATACAGATGTCTGTACCCAAGGAAATGATAGGCGCTATTATTGGTCCGGGAGGAAAAATTATTCAGGAAATCCAGAGTGATACAGGTGCCACAATTACCATCGAAGAAGTAGATAGTAAAGGTATGATTGACGTATTTGCTGATAACCAGGAATCAATTGAGGCAGCTATCAACAGGATAAAAGCAATCGTTGCTGTTCCTGAAGTGGGAACTGTATATAAAGGTAAGGTTAAATCGATCCTGAACTTCGGAGCTTTTATTGAAATACTTCCCGGGAAAGACGGATTGTTACACATATCTGAAATTGACTGGCGCCGGGTTGAAAATGTCGAAGATGTTTTGAAGGAAGGTCAGGAAGTTGAAGTGAAACTGATAGATGTTGATAGAAAAACCGGTAAACTCAAACTTTCCAGAAAGGTGTTACTTCCTAAACCTGAAGGAATGGAAAAAGAGCAACAAGGTGGTAAAGGTCCACATCATTCAGGAAGAGGACATCATCACTCGAATGACCGAAGGAATTAATTGTCTTAACATTATAAATTATGTTGCAAAGAAGACCCGAAAGGGTCTTTTTTGGTTTCGTATAATACATATATCATATTTTTATTTAATATATCATTTGTGCTAAACAGGTTAAAGAACATAGTTTGAATAAGGGCCTTTGTTTTTTTCTATATTTGATAGGGTTTGCAGGTCTTTGTTTGAATAGTAATACAGCTGTTATTTCTGCCCAATCATGTAAGGAAGAAAGAGGTAAGGTTTGAAGCTTTACTGCCGGTTGTGTTTGATTGAAACAGCGATCATAAAATTTATTTGTTAAACTAAATCTTTAACCATGAAAAAAACACTTTGGCCAATTCTGTTTTTATTGCTTATGGCTTGTACTCAAAAAGACAAAATTCACTACCCGGAGACCCGCAAGGTGGATACGGTTGATAATTATTTCGGAACAAAAGTTCCTGACCCCTACCGGTGGCTGGAGGATGATAATTCACCAGAAACAAAGGCCTGGGTCAGGGCAGAGGATAGTGTAACCGAAAATTATCTTAGTAAAATTCCTTTCAGAAATAAAATTAAAGAACGGTTGACAAAAGTCTGGAACTACGAAAAAATGTCAACACCTTTTGAGCAGGGAGGTAAATATTTCTATAGAAAAAATAATGGATTACAGGACCAGGATGTATTCTACGTGCAGGACAACCTTCAAGGGAAATCCCGTGTATTAATTGATCCGAATAAGTTGTCAGAGGATGGAACGGTTGCTGTATCAGCCTTTAGTGTATCAAAAGACGGGAAATATCTTGCTTACGGACTTTCCACAGGAGGATCTGACTGGGTTGAGTTACATGTAAAAAATATCAATTCAGGAGAAGATCTGCCTGATCTTATCAAATGGGTCAAATTCAGTAATGTTTCCTGGTACAAGGATGGATTTTATTACAGCAGGTATGCAGCACCAAAAGAGGGCGCTGCATTGTCGGGAGTGAACGAGTATCAAATGGTATATTTTCATAAGCTCGGTACTCCGCAGGATGAAGACAAAATGATCTACCGGAATAATAATGATCCCAAAAAAATGTATGCTGCGGCAGTTACAGAAGATGAAAATTATATGTTGCTTATTGAAAGTGACTGGACCAGCAGGGGAAATGAATTATACGTCAGAGATTTGAATAAGGATCATGGTGAGCTGGTTAAACTTACTGAAAATCTTGATTATTCATATACTCCTGTAGCTGCAGTTGAGGGTGGTTTATTTGTGATCACCAATAACAGTGCTCCTAATAAGAAATTAATACGATACGATCTTAAAAATCCGGGAAAGGATAATTTTTCAGTAATTATACCTGAGAAAAAGGATGTACTGGATGATTGTTCAATAGCAGATAAGAAGCTGTTGGTCAATTATATGAAAGATGTGCATTCAGTTGTCGAAATATACAA
>DASQZP010000032.1:0-8049 GCA_035638655.1 Bacteroidales bacterium | reverse complement strand
CGAAAAAATGAAACTTAAGATATCACCGCTCGACCTGGTTAAATTTGTTACTGATATTTGCGAAAATTTCACCTTATATGCCAATAAGAAAAAAATTGGCTTTAAAGTTGAATGTCAGCAAAAAGCAATACCCGTCTGGGTAGATCCGGATAAACTGGATGTTGTGTTGTTTAATATACTTTCCAACGCCTTCAAGTTCACTCCTGAAGGCAAATCTGTGAAAGTAAAGATCAGTACCAACCAGGAGCAAAATACGGCCCTTATAAAAATAAAAGATGAAGGAGTAGGTATTCAGGAAGATAAAATCCCGATACTATTTGAGCGATATACCAGCCTTTCAGCCGAAAGAAAATATTTTAACAGTACCGGAATTGGCCTTGCACTCTCAAAAGAAATAATCAGGCTCCACAAAGGTGATATCGAAGTAAAAAGTAAACCTTCCAAAGGAAGCACCTTTACAATCAGCTTGTTGCTTGGGAATGATCATTTTAATCCGGAAGACATAGAAAACAAACTGCCTGATATTAACAAGGTACTGGAAGCAAATGACGAACCAGCAATTATGCTGGATGAAACAATTCCGGAGACAGGAGATTCGGCGGGAACAGCTAAAAAGCCTGAAGTACTGGTAGTTGAAGACAACCTTGATGTCAGTAATTATATTTCCCATATACTTAAGGAGGATTTTAATGTTTTTTGTGCCTCCAATGGTGAAAAAGGTCTGGAAACAGCCAGAAGATCAAATCCGGATCTTATTATCACAGATATAATGATGCCGGTAATGGATGGTATTGAAATGACAAAAAGAATTAAGAAGAATTTCACTATCAGTCATATACCTGTGATCATGCTTACGGCAAAATCAAATTTTGACGATCAGATCGAAGGGATTGATGCTGGTGCTGAAGCTTATATTCTAAAACCTTTTAATCCTGTTTATCTGCTGGCTATTTGCAGAAACTTCATCAATCAACGAAAGATTATCCTTCAAAGATTTCCTGAAAAAACAACAATAGATCCCGGAGAGATTAAGATTAATTCAAAAGATGAAGACTTTCTTAATAAGGTAATAAAATTGATACAGAAGCATTACAATGATCCTGAATTTAATGTTGAGAAGCTGGTGGATTTATCATCAGTTGGCCGAACAGTCTTTTATAATAAACTTAAAGGACTAACCGGTCTTTCACCTGTTGAATTCCTCAGGGAAATGAGGCTTAAAATTGCTGCCCGGATACTAAGTCAAAACGAATACAGTATATCAGAAGTAGCCTATATGACAGGTTTCAATGATGAAAAATACTTTAGTCGTTGTTTTAAAGCTCAGTTTGAGAAATCGCCAAGTGAATACAAAAAAGAATTTGTTGAGAAATCCTGATTATTCATATATATTTAATCCCCCAGACAGGTTTTCACTTCCCTGGCACTTTTGATCCATTCATGATCAAGGGGGACTATTTTTCTTTTCCCCACTACATCTTTCACTGGCACCGGCTCAGTACTATCCCCCCTGGCTGCAACCATAATGCCTGAAACACCCTGCTCGATATACCGGGTACAGGCAGTTCCCAGTCGGGTTGCCAGCAAACGGTCGGCCGAAGAAGGTGTACCACCACGCTGAAGGTGTCCCAGAATAGTAACCCTGGTTTCAAGACGCGTCAGTTCTTCAAGTCTGTGTGCCAGATGCATGGTATTGCTGCCGCCATAATTTTCATATTCATGCAGTTTTTCCTTTATCTTAGCTTTATCTTCCTTGTATTTTTCATCTTTGTATTTTTCATCTTTGGCCGCCCTGGCCTTGATTTCATCTTTCTTCTTTCTCAGCTTTTCAATATCACGGGCATTTTCCCTGGATATGGCGCCTTCAGCGACAGCAACAATACTAAAAGATGAGCCATGGTGATTTCTTCGAAGGATAGATTCAGCCACTACATTAATATCATAAGGAATTTCAGGGATGAGGATTACATCAGCTCCACCGGCAACTCCCGCACCCAGAGCAAGCCAGCCGGCACGATGACCCATAATTTCAACCACGATGATCCGGTGATGGCTGTGCGCGGTACTGTGCAACCGGTCAATTGCTTCTGTAGCAACACCCAGCGCTGAATCAAAACCAAACGTAATATCAGTCATGGCCACGTCATTATCAATGGTTTTTGGGAGTGTTATCACATTAAGTCCCCGTTGCGCCAAATGCCAGGCATTCTTGATGGTACCTCCGCCTCCCAGGCAAACCAACGCATCCAGATGATGTTGTTTATAATTTTCAACAATCACATCAGTCATGTCCATCATCTTGCCTCCTGCAGGCATCTTATGTGGTTTATCCCTGCTTGTCCCCAGTATGGTTCCGCCAACTGTAAGAATACCCGACAGATTAGAGCGGTTTAGCCTGATGAACCTGTTTTCCATCAACCCCCTGAAACCATCCTTGAAGCCAATAACTTCAATATCACTTTTCCCTAATGCTGCCTTCCCGATACCGCGAATAGCAGCATTCAAACCGGGAGTGTCTCCTCCTGCAGTTAAAATTCCAATGTATTTTGACATAATCAACATTCTTTAAATTCTGTTTAAATATATCTATTAATGTGCTCTTTTAAAAAATTGTTAAGAATTAATTCCAATTCAGGTATTCATAAAATATTGAATTAATTTAGTTGCAAACATACCATAGTAAAAGTTTCCTTTTCCAAACAAAATATACATTCAATATAACTATGATCATTAATAGTTCTAATATAACGGTTTACACCGCACATCAGTTCATTTGAAATAGCATCTTTACCGGAAAAGGCAACTTAAAGTGTTTGGTTAACAATAAAATTAAAAATAATACCGTGAAAATAAGAGCTGCCTTACCTACTGATAATGAAGCATTGGCCGAATTATGGCTTGCTGTTTCAATCAGATCGCAAAATTTTATTGAAAAGAATTACTGGATCTCACAAAAATCTGAGATGATTCATAAATACCTGCCACTGGCTGAAACCTGGATCCTGGAAAATGATGAAAAAATAGCAGGTTTTGTATCCATGGAAAATAATTATCTTGATGCCCTTTTCATTAAGTCCGAAGAACAACGTAAAGGATATGGCAAAGCGCTGCTGGATCATGTAAAGGAAAACAGAAATTTTATCGACTTAAAAGTGTACACCAAAAATCAGGCTGCCATGGATTTTTATACCCGGGAAGGTTTTGTAATTGTCAATACCGAAGCCAATCCGGATACCCGTGAAAATGAGCACCTGATGAGATGGAACAGAAAAACTGTCTAGAATGTTTTTCTCTGCAAAAGACGGGCATTGCCTTACCTTCAGTTCTTTATGCCTTTTTTTTCAATAATGTAATTTTTTAGCAGTGCGAGTAGAGCTATTACAGTAAGAATTCCTATGGTATAATAAACAAAGTCGGGTACCGGCAGCGGGTCACCTTTAGCATACGAATGCATTCCCGAGAGATAATAATTGACTCCGAAATAAGTCATAATCACTGAACTGAAGCCTAATACACCCATTAAATTAAACAGGAAATTACTTCTGAGTCCGGGAACCATCCTCATATGAGCAATAAAAGCATAAACCAGCACCGTTACCAGGGCCCATGTTTCCTTGGGATCCCAGCCCCAGTATCTCCCCCATGATTCATTTGCCCAGACACCTCCAAGAAAAGTGCCGATGGTAACCAGGTAAAGGCCAATGATCAGAGTCATTTCCAGCACAGAAGAAAGATCTGAGATCTGACTGCTTACCAGACTGTAATTTTGTTCAGTTCTGAATATCATCAGGATCAAATTGATTAGAGCCAGGAGGGCCCCCAGGGCCAAAAACCCATAACTGGCTGTGATAACAGCAACATGTATAACCAGCCAGTAAGATTTTAAAACAGGAACCAGATTGGTAATCTGCGGATCCATCCAGCTTAGATGTGCTACAAAAAGGATCAGAGCAGCCAGTATGGCGGTAGCTGACAATGCGATTCCTGATTTACGCGAAAAAATGATACCAGCCAAAACTGTAGCAAAAGCAATGTAAATGAGGGATTCATATCCGTTACTCCATGGCGCATGCCCTGCTATATACCATCGCACTGCCAGTCCGCCAAGATGAACAGCAAACGCTGCAATAATCAGGATTCGTGCAACCAATATAGCCGATCGAAGATTTAATCCCGGATAAAATAAGGAGACAAATTGCATGGCGAGCAGGATAAAACCAACCAACGCATAAAAACCGGATAACCTGTTAAATATATTGGCTTTATTGTATAAAAGTTCCAGCCGTTGATGGGTTTTTGACGGAATCACAGAGGCCCCGTATTTTTCCTGATAGTTTTTCATTGCTTCCAGGAATTCATCAGTGTTGCCCCATTCCCCGCTTTCCACACCTTTACGGACTTCCTGAAGATACATAGGAAAGATACTTGCCACAAACAGGGAATCTTTCCCTGTAAACTGAACAGGACCATTCACCGGATCATACCATTTTTGATCGGGATCGCCGGGTTTGGGAAAAATACGTAAAAGATCTCCCGAGAATAAAGCATAGGTAATATTCAGTCTCTCATCAACCCGAATCACTTCATTATCATACTTGTTGCGGTAAGCAGGTTTCTTGCGGTAGGCTTCATCAACAGCAGCAGATAACTTGTATTCAGGTTGATCTCCACTGGTAAAAAAATCATTGAATGATGCATATTCACCATTAATCCCAAGCATTTTCTGTAAATCAGGATTGGAAACCCTGATAAGTGGTACTCTGTTGAAGGTATCCGGGAATGCTAAAATCCCAAGCACAACCTGATCAGGATCCATCCCCCGATAATTAAGTTTCCTGCTAACCTTTCTAAGAAACTCAGAAGAAAGAGTATTTAATGGTTTAATCCTTCCTGCCTGGTCCTGCACCAATAACTTTCCAAAACTCGCGGCTTTTGCTTTATTAATTTCCGGGACGGAAGACCGGGCCTGTACCACAGTGTTAATTAGAAAAAAAGAGAAAATGAGCACAACTGTATACCGCACTACTCCGCCAGATTTTCCGGAAAGTCCCGCTGCAAGCTTTCTGAAATGGCTTCTTTTATTAAATAAGCTCAAAAACATCCCGATAGCAAGTAGCAAATATCCGGTATAGGTCACTATAGTACCCCACAGATCATGATTCACTGACAAAATTGTTCCTTTTTCATCCTGATCAAAGGAAGACTGGTAAAACCTGTAACCACGGTAATTCAATATATTATTCATATAAATCCGGTGATTTTCCTTTATGTTCCGTTGTTGATCGATTAGGGTAACCTCACTTTCAAACCAGGAGGGACTGTTGGAGCCAGGATATCTTTTCATTATAAAATTGTTCAGAAAAACAGAAAAAGGCAAATGGATAAGTTTGCCTCCAATAGCAAGTGTTAGCCTTGTTGCACCGAGGGATAAAGATACCGGATCTCCCATTGTCCCGTCCTGTTTCCATAAGATAATATCTTTCTGATTCCGGCCGGTTGCAATATTCAGCTTCACTGCATCAAAATCGGTTCCCTGTTTTCCGGTACCTGATGTAAGCTCCACCTGTCCCTGTGGAAGATAAGACCTGGCTACCAGCTGAACTGAATTCACAGTATAGAGTGTGCGAAGGTAGAAAGGATGTTCTTTGCCGGCATTGAGCGTATCCTGCCTTCGGCTCGACATCTGCATCTGTACAATGGGTGAGGAAGCCTTAATGATTAATGAATTGCCTTCTAATCCAATATTGACTGAATTGCCGGAAACCAGCGGACTGTCTCCGAAAGTAATAAATTGTCCCATTACCTCCCGTGAATCGCCATAAGCCAATGAAACCTGACGACTTCCTCCCTGTCCGGCAATCATAAGTTCAATTACAGGTACTCCGTTTTTATCTTCCCTGATTACTTCTTTTGCGGATGGAATATATTCAGTAAGTGAAATTTTAACGCTGCTTTTGGGCATATCCAGCTGAGCCTTTAAATTATTGGGCCCGACGGCAGAAAACAGTACCGGCTGCTCCCTGTAAACTGTATCATTTCCGGTAATCGCCATCACTTTGAAATAATTATCGGCTGTCAGAATACTATTGGAGGCCTGGCCTTCACGAATGTGCATCACGCCTTCAAAGCCAATGAAACGAGTGATGCCGGCACCCACAAGAATTATCAAAAACGCAAAATGAAAAAGAAAGATCGTTTCTTTCCCCTTTCTGTACATCCTGTTTATGAAAATTATTCCGGTAAGATTTATAATCCCAAGAAGTAATAACCCTGAAAACCAGCTTGCATTGTATACTAACTTGCGGGCAGTTTCTGTTCCAAAATCGTTCTCTATAAAGGTGGCTGTTGCAATAGAAATTGCAAAAACAGCCAGTATCAGTGCCATCAGGCGGTAAGAAAATAAAAAATCGAAAATTTTCTTCATTGAAATATTTTTTAAGACCGGAGCTAAATTAATGAATATCTATAAAAAAAGACTTAAAGTTCTTTATTTTATACCCGGGAATCATAAAAAGCGGGGATCAAACATCCATTACTCAGAATAAGACTGCCCGATAATGCAATAAAAGAAGTAACCCGTTTATATACTTTTTGTTTAAAGCAATAATGTTACGTGAATGTTACGCAAAGTCTCATCGATTTACATTGCACCAGCAGTACCATATTGGTACCAGACAGGCATTTTACGCACCTCCAAATCAGCCAAAGACAGGTGTTTTTTGCAGGGCGAAGAGCGATAAAACACAGGGTTATAGGATAAACTCCATTAAAATTCAGAAAATCACACTTTTTACAACACATCTCCATAACCTCTAACTAACTCAATATTATAGTTTTATTAATACTGTATTAACATGCAACAAACAGGAATGGATTAGTTTTACCGAAAAATCAATATGCTAAAAAATAATCATTATAAAACAATTATTATTTCTGATGTTCATTTAGGGACAAAAGGATCCAAAGCAAGGGAACTGGTAAGGTTTCTGAAGACAAATACCTGCGACAGACTTATTCTGAACGGGGATATTGTGGATGGCTGGCAATTAAAAAAATCCGGCCAATGGAAGAAAAAGCATACCCGTTTCTTTCGTGTTGTGATCAAAATGATTGAAAAAACCAAAACTGAGGTAATCTATCTTCGGGGAAATCATGACGACTTTCTTGACAATGTCCTGCCGATGACAATTGGCAGGTTGAGTATTGCCAAAGAATATGAACTGATAAGCGGAGGCAAAAAATTCTGGGTGATACACGGGGATATTTTTGATACCATTACAACTAATCTGGGTTGGCTGGCCAGGCTGGGCGACGTCGGCTATACATTTTTACTTTGGTTAAATAAAGTATATAACAACTACAGAATAAAAAAAGGACTCCCTTTTTACTCCATCTCAAAGAGAATTAAACAAAAAGTAAAAACCGCAGTCTCCTTTATTTCAGATTTTGAAAACGAATTGGTGCGACTGGCAAAAAGCAGGGGGTATGATGGAATCATTTGCGGACACATTCATCATCCGGATATATCAAGGCATCAGGATATTATCTATATGAACTCGGGCGACTGGGTTGAATCATTATCAGCTCTGACTGAGGACTACAGAGGAAACTGGAAAATAGTGTATTACGCTGATCTGGTCGAAGAAGAGGAATCTCTCAGAAGGGAAAAGAAGAACGGAATACCGCAATATACAAATGGTTCGGTCATCCGGCGAAGGAATCCCGAATATGCACCGATCAAACATCAGTAAATCCTAAAAAGATCTTTATGCGTTACCTCTTTATTGTTCAGGGAGAAGGACGAGGACACATGACCCAGGCAATTTCTCTTTCACAATTACTCAGAAAATCAGGACACCAGGTTGGAGCTGTACTGGTTGGTAAAAATCCAAACCGCCAGATTCCGGCCTTTTTTTATGAAAAGATTGAAGCTCCGGTAAGGACATTTGAAAGCCCTGATTTTGTGATGGATAAAAAGAATCAGGGAATACATATGTTGAGATCTATATTGGCCAACCTACGAAAACTAAAAACGTTTTCAGCAAGTAT
>DASQZP010000031.1:0-4105 GCA_035638655.1 Bacteroidales bacterium | reverse complement strand
TTTTGTCACCTGCTAAGTTACAATGTACTATATACAAGAGCAGTTCAAAATGTTACAAAGGTATGACGACGATGTTAACTGACCTGTATTAAATGTTTCACAGAGCGTACCAATTTGTTAACACAATCAATAAATCAATTGATTTTACTAATAATTACTCGGCTGTATTTCAATAACTTTACTAAAATACAGAACAAACCAGTTAAGAGGAATTTCTGTTCCTGCAAAATAAGAGGTATATAAGCTTTCCACTTATAAAAAGACTTTAATAAATCCCAGGTCGACAAAATTTACAACCGATTGCATTTTTACAGAATAAAGTATGCATATCATGTGGAACCAGGGATCAGTTTTCAAGATATAAAACATCAGTATTTCACTGATTTACGGATGGAACAGATAACAGAAATGAAAACAAATTATCGCTGAATATTCTAAATTTGAGTTCACTCCGAAAAGTACTTTATTAAGTGAAACTGAAAATCAGGATTTGCCCCTTACCCTAAAGTGAGCCTGATTTTCAGCTACTTTACCCTTTAGGGCTCAGGGCAAAAAGTAGCTGAAAATCCTGGTATTGGCTTTTCGGAGTACACTCAAATTTTAAATGAAACAGATTGCAATTTTTAAAACAATTTACCTAAATTTAGCCATCGTTTAAGGCCATCAATGTATCTGATGCGTAAAAATAAGCATGTTAAAGCAGTAGGATAAGCATTTTAAACCTCACAAATCCGGATATATTCAGGCATTACGCACATAAATTATCAATATAAAAGAATAAATTACAGGACTTTTTAATCAGAACATTAATAATACTTATGAAAAAGACTTTTATTAATCCATCATTTTTTATCCTTTTTCTAATCATCTGCTATAACCCCTATGTAAAATCAGCCACTTCACCCGGCCCGCTATTACATTTAAATGACAGCAGCTATTTTCAGACTGTAGGTCTGGATGTGCTGGTTTTTAACAATTGGTACAACGGGATGTTCAGTGATTCAAAGATCAGTGGCATAGAAATGATCCACCATGGTGTACGTACCGTTACAAATGGTGATGTAAGATTAAATCCTACTCCTGAACAATGGGACCCGATACCTGCGTTCATTGACAGGAAAATTGACAAAAAAGAGAACAGCATTGAAGCCTTCCTGCACTATCCTGATTATAATTTCAAATACAGTATAGCAGTACAGCCAAAGGACAGCGGATTTCTCATTCAGGTAAAACTTGACAAACCACTTCCTGATAAACTAAAGGGAATTGCAGGATTCAACCTTGAATTCCTGCCGGCTGCCTATTTTGAGAAAGCCTACATAATGGACGGGAAGAGTGATATTTTTCCTCTCTACCCCAGCGAAGCAATGGAAAGGACGTCACAAGGAGCTGTTGACCCCCAACCGCTTGCTACAGGTAATTATCTTGCGCTTGCACCTGAAGACGCTCATAACCGGATAACAATTAAGAGCAACAACAAACTGATGCTCTATGATGGCAGAAACAAGGCGCAAAATGGCTGGTATGTGGTACGCAGCCTCATTCCTTCGGATAAAACCGGCACTGTAATCGAATGGTATGTAGACGCTGCTGCCGTTCCCGGCTGGATCAGAAAACCTGTGATCGGACATTCACAGGTGGGGTATCAACCCCAGCAGCAAAAAGTAGCAGTTATTGAACTTGATAAAAATGACACTCCCCTGACAAAAGCCAGGCTTCTGAAAATCAATGAAAAAGGAATTTTTCAGCAGGTGTTGGAGAATAATATTAAGGACTGGGGGCAATACCAACGTTATCATTATGTAACTTTTGACTTCACCTCTGAAAAAGAACAGGGATTGTATGCCATTGAATACGGCAACACACGCACCAAACCTTTCCGCATTGCAAAAGATGTATACAAAGATGCCTGGCATCCAACGCTTGATATTTACCTTCCCGTTCAGATGGATCATGTTTATGTAAAAGAAGCCTACCGGGTATGGCACGGCGCCTCTCACCTGGATGATGCGCTTCAGGCTCCTGTTAATCATGAGCATTTTGATTTATATTCGCAGGGACCTGAAACAGGAACAAAATACAAACCGCTCGAGCATATCCCGGGCCTTAATGTTGGTGGCTGGTATGATGCCGGAGATTTTGATATCAGGACACAAACCCAGTATGCAGTGGTACTTTCACTTGTACAATCACGGGAAGATTTCGGACTGAAAAGGGATGAAACCTCCGTCAATGAAAAAAACAGGCAGGTTTTTATGCATGTTCCCGATGGTACACCGGATATTATTCAGCAGATTGAACATGGTACGCTACAGTTACTGGCCCAGCATAAAGCAGTTGGCCATGCCATCAACGGTATCATTTGTGCACATTTGTCACAATATACTCACCTTGGAGACGGTGTAACCAAAACAGACAATCTCATTTACAATCCTGCACTGGATTCTTTTCAGACTGACGGCTTTACCAGCGGCACTTTTGATGACAGGTGGGCATTTACCAACAAATCAACTCCGCTAAATTACGGATCCATTGCAGCACTGGCCGCAGCAAGCCGCGTTTTGAAAGGTTATAACGACACGCTTGCCACAGAATGCCTGGCAACTGCCAAAAAAGTATGGGCAGATGAACACAGTCATAAACCCGATCTGTTCAGGTTTGGTAATACAACGGGTGGCCCCCTGGAAATGGAAGAACTCAAGGCTGCAGTCCAGTTACTTAAATCAACCGGTGATGACCAGTATGCTCAGAGAATAAAAGAAATGTGGCCGGAAATCGCCAAAAACTTCAACCGGTATGCCGGTATTATTATTCAGGCTGTTCCTTTAATGGGTAATGACTTTAAGGAAAAAATGAGACCATTAGTGAAGGAATATGCTGCACAATTTGATAAATTTAAGGAGCAGAATCCGTATGGCGTATATATTTCAACAGGAGGCTGGGCCGGCAGCGGACAGGTAGTCGGTATGTCCATTACCAATTATCAGCTTTACAGGCAATTCCCTGATCTGATCAGTCCCGGGCAGGTGTTCCGCGGATTGAATTATATCTATGGTTGCCACCCGGCCAGCAATATTTCCTTCGTCTCAGGTGTTGGTACAGTATCTAAAAAGGTTGCATACGGTAATAACCGCGCTGATTTTTCATTCATCGCCGGCGGTGTTGTTCCGGGAGTTCTCATTCTTAAACCCGACTTCCCTGAAAATAAAGAAGACTGGCCGTTTTTCTGGGGAGAAAATGAATATGTTGTCAATCTGGGTGCCAGTTATATTTACCTGGTTAATGCAGCAAACAGTTTAACAAATGATTTAGATAATTGAAAAAATAAAAGTCATGAAAACATTACAAAGAATCATCTCGGTAACGGCAACATTGCTTTTAACAATTGCATTAATTCCCCTGCATGCGCAGGTACGACTGCCACGACTGGTGAGTGACGGCATGGTCCTGCAACGCAATGCTGATGTAAAAGTATGGGGCTGGGCTTCCCCCGGTGAAAATGTAACAGTAAGTTTTCTGAATAAGAAATATTCTGCTACAACTGACAACGATGGCAACTGGTCGGTAATGCTGGAACCGGCAAAAGTCGGAGGACCTTACACAATGAAAATAGATGCCAGCAACCATATTACCCTGCAGAATATTATGATGGGCGAGGTTTGGGTTGCTTCAGGTCAGTCCAACATGGTGATCCCGATGGAAAGGGTAAAATATCGTTATCCTGTTGAAATTGCCAACAGCAGGAATGATTCCATCCGGCAATTCACTATTCCGGATCATTATGATTATTATAAACCCAATAAGGATGTTTATAAAGGGAAATGGGAATCGGCCAATCCTCAAACAGTGCTGCATTTCTCAGCTGTAGCTTACTTTTTCGCCAAAGACATTAAAGATCGCTACCATGTACCGGTAGGTATTATCAAGTCGTGTGTAGGTGGTACTCCCGTTGAAGCCTGGATGAGTGAAGATGCACTGCAAAATTTCCCGGATATCATGAAAACTGTTGAAAAATTTCGTGATTCAGCTTTTGTTAAGCAAACAGTCATGAAAGACAGGGCTGCCCGCAACGAATGGTACGGGGAACTTGCTACAAAGGACAGGG
>DASQZP010000030.1:0-2342 GCA_035638655.1 Bacteroidales bacterium | reverse complement strand
GGATGATTACTGTATCCACCTAATATTACCCTATCAGCGTTGGGACCAATAACCGCAATGCGCTTATAATTATTCAGATTAATCGGAGCTAAATTTCCCTGATTTTTTAATAATATCATGCTCTGTTCAGCTGCTCTTTCGGCTAAACGGCTATGTTCTGGATTGTTTGTCTCTTGCACCGCTTTTTTAACATTTACATACGGATGCTCAAATAAACCCAACTCAAATTTAATTCGTAAGACTCTGCTGACAGCAGTATCAATAACGGATTCACTAATGCGTCCTTGTTTAACCGCTTCTTTTAATAAGGGGTAACAATCCGGATCTGGCAATTCGGTATCAACTCCAGCCTTCAAAGCGGCTATACCTGCATCTTCAAAAGTAGGTTCAGTGTGATGTTCCGATTTCAGGTGGCGTATGCCGTCGTAATCAGAAACGACAATGCCTTTAAAATGCCATTGATTACGTAATACTTTATTCAGTAACCATGAATTCTCGTGAGATGGGATACCGTCTATTTCATTATATGAGGCCATCACACTGTAAACATGTTCTCTTGAGATAATTTCCCTGAAAGGATATAAAAAGATATTACTCAATGTATGAACACCTACTGAAGTGGGGCCCATATTACGTCCACCTATAGGTTGACCAAATGCTGCATAATGCTTTAATGTGGCCATTACATGGTTCTGATCGATCTTATAATTTTTCCCGATTTTTCCCTGAAATCCTTTTACAGCAGCAAGACCCATTTTATAAGCCATATAAGGATCTTCACCATACGTTTCACCTGTTCTCCCCCATCTCGGGTCTCGAGCCAGATTAACGACCGGAGCCAAAACCAAATCCGTTCCCCTGGAACGTGCTTCAGCTGCAGCTACCCCAAATACTTTTTGTATAAGATCCGGATTCCAGGTACTTCCTAAAGCCATTGGAATTGGAAAACTGGTGGCATTTGGCGCTACAAAACCATGGAGACTCTCCTCATGAAATAATACCGGTATACCCAAGCGGGTATCATTAACAGCATATCGCTGTATAGCATTTGTAAATTGTGCATTTTGCTCTGGTGATAAACCGGGATTTCCCTGGCCAAAGGGGTTCTCACTCGGACGTGCAATCTGACCTATACTGTTAGGATAGTATTTCTTGAATTCCTGAGGGTTAAAAGTCTCATCCTTATTTACGAATAGTGCCTTCTTTTGCCAAACACATTCCAG
The DNA here is from genome assembly GCA_035638655.1 of Bacteroidales bacterium. Classification (GTDB taxonomy): domain Bacteria; phylum Bacteroidota; class Bacteroidia; order Bacteroidales; family DASQZP01; genus DASQZP01. Next base: position 1,119 of record DASQZP010000030.1, on the reverse strand, counting down.
TTGGGCAATTTTTTCCTCAAGTGTCATTCGCTTTAGAAGATCATTAACACGAACCTCAATTGGTTGACTTGAATTTTTATAAAGAGGTCTTTCTTGCCCTTTTGATAATCCACTATTTTTAAAAGTAGTAAGCAAAAAAACAGATATAATAGCAAACCACACTCGTAACATAATCTAAAGTTTAACAGTTTAAAGTTACACTTATGACATCAATAAATACTGTGAAGCTTTTTTTGGTCATAACATGCTTACAATTGATCGCTAATTGATTTTGTCTAAATAAAGAGCAAATAAAGGCAAATTAATTGATGTTTATTGTCCTTTACGAGCACCATTGAAAAAAAATACTAGAATAATACACCAAATAGAGCAACACAACCTAATCCAATAAATCTGATTTTAGCTGTCGTATAAGACTGATATATTCCTTTAGCTTACAATAGTTTAAATATAGTATTCAGCAATATAAATGCACATTAAATGGATAGAATCCATATTATCCAGGTAACGTAAATGCTCTAAAAAATCTACCCGCCTGAAGTATCTCATCTTCTGAAAGCGATACCAATACTAAGAGTGATTATACAAAAAATAATTAAAGAAGGGCAAATATTATTTTTATTTAGGCAAAAATTATTTTTTATACCCTATTTTTTGCTCAATAGATGGGGTTATGATGACTGGCGGACTGCCAATGTAACAGGGACAAGGCTTACCAATCCTTTATGAGGTACAGGATTACTAAATTTTTCTAAAACTTTTTCAAGCGTCACTTCAGCCAACTGGGTATAATTAGTATTTACGGAGGTCAATGTTGGATAGTGATATTCGCACATTGGCAGATTATCATAACCGACAAGGGCTATATCTTCGGGAAAATTATAACCGGCAGCCCTGGCTGTTTCCATAAAACCCAAAGCGGTGGCATCATTTGCAGCAAAAATAGCGCGTGGTTTTACTTTTAATTTACGGAACTCATTAAAAGCTCTTATTCCCGACTCCAGTTTATAATCACCAGGATAGGACCAAGTAAAATCAATACCTTCATGATGATTTACATAATCGGCAAACCCATTTTTCCGAAAACGGGCCTCCGGTTGCTTATTACCCGGACCTTCA
>DASQZP010000029.1:0-3216 GCA_035638655.1 Bacteroidales bacterium | reverse complement strand
TCACATAGGAAGAAGCCTGAAAGATCGTAAGAAAATGTATGTGTTCCCGGAAGGGGATTATGGGAAACATGCTGTAACACACTACAAGGTAATTGAACGGCTCGGCTATGTCAACCTGGTAGAATGTAAGCTGGAAACGGGGAGGACTCATCAGATCAGGGTCCATTTTCAATACATCAAACACCCGGTATTCAATGACGCAGAATACGGAGGGGACATCATCCTTAAGGGTACAACTTTCAGCAAATACAAACAGTTCGTTGAAAATTGTTTCAGGATCATGCCCCGGCACGGCCTGCATGCAAAATCCCTGGGGTTCACCCACCCCGTTACCAAAGAATGGATGCATTTTGAATCGGATATTCCGGAGGATATGCAAACAGTTATTGACAAATGGCGGCGTTATACGGCTGGAAGAAATGACATTCAGGAAGAGACTGAAGATTAATCAACCTGACAGATAAATTAATTTGATTTTTTAACCCGATAATTATAGATATCAGGTGCCAAAAAAAGACTTACATTTGTAAAAATCAGGTAGAAAAATGAAGAAAAGAATTGCTATTCTGGCCGGCGGGGATTCTTCCGAATGGGTGGTCTCAGTGAATAGTGCCGCGCAGGTAAAAGAGATCGTTGACCAGGAACTTTTTGATACAAAAATAGTCTTCATCAGGGACAATGACTGGCACGTTAAACTTGGTGATGAATTAACAGCACCTGTTAACCGTCATGATTTCAGCTATGAATCCGGAGACAAACATCATTCCTTTGATTGTGTACTAATCATGATACACGGCACTCCGGGAGAAGACGGAAAACTGCAGGGTTATTTTGATGTGCTAGGCATCCCGTATACAACCTGCGGTGTGCTTACCTCTTCCCTTACCTTCAATAAAGATTTCACCAAATCAATCCTCAAAACCCATGGCATATCCGTTGCAAGATCTGTATTGGTAAAGAACAGCAACACATTTGACGCACAGCAAACAGCAGATTATTTAGGACTCCCCTGTTTTGTGAAACCCAATAAAGGTGGATCCAGCTTTGGGGTTACCAAGGCAAAAACAGCTGATATTCTTGCAGAAGCCATTGAACATGCCCTGAAAGAGGATGACGAGGTACTGATCGAAGAATATTTGCAGGGCACTGAGATCACATGCGGATTGATGAAAACACATGATAAGTCATATGTATTCCCTATTACCGAGATCGTTAGCAAAAATGAATTCTTCGACTATGAGGCCAAATACACCACCGGTATGGCTGATGAAATCACTCCTGCAAGAATTTCCCCGGAACTGGAAAAAGAATGCAAAACGCTTTCTTCACATATATATGACCTGCTGGAATGCAAAGGCATCGTCCGTATCGATTATATTTATACTAACCAAAAGCTGTACTGCCTTGAAATTAATACTGTACCCGGAATGAGCCGCAACAGCATTGTACCCCAGCAAATCAGAGCCATGGGACTTTCTGAAAGGGAAATATTTACTAAATTGCTACAGGATGTGATGGACTGAAAAGTTGAGAAGTTGAAGAGTGGATAAGTTGAGAAGTTGAGATTTAGGTTTGAGAGTTTGATGTTGTTTGATGTTGTTTGATGTTGTTTGATGTTGTTTTCTCGCATTGACGATATCAGAAATTGATAAACGTAGTAAGTCACGTAGTGACGACATTATGGTAAAATGAGAAGTTGAGGGGGGTGTGCCACAGGATGCTTTCTTTTTAGATGAGCAATAAAATACTCCCTTTTATTTTTTAAGTATCTATAAAAATTTGCATTTATAAAAGTTGGTTGTAAATTGCCTGTTCATGCCCCGGAAATTCATTCAATCTACTAAAACTTTGGTTATGTTATATGCATTTGAAAAATTAGATGTTTGGCAAAAATCCAGATTCCTGACAAAGGAAATATATTCTCTGACCCGAACCTTCCCTGATGAAGAAAGATATGGGCTTGTAAGTCAATTAAGAAGAGCAGTCATTTCGGTCTGTAGCAATATTGCAGAAGGAAGTACACGCCAAAGCAATAAGGACAAAGCTAGATTTTACGAACTTGCCTATGGCAGTTTAATTGAAATTTTGAACCAATTAATAATAACTGCTGATCTCTCTTTGATCAAGGAAGAAACACTACTCTCATTACGTCCTTCTATAGAAGAATTAACCCGTATGGTTAATGCTTTATCAATGGCAACAAGAAGAAGCTGAAAAACCCAACTATTTCATGACGAGTCACCCTAAACTTCTAAACTCCTACACTTCTAAACATCTACACCTCTACACTTCTAAACAAATAATGTTTTCATTATTAAAGGATTGTTGCATTAAAAATACACTTATTTTTTCCCGCCATCAAACCATCTTACCATTTATCTGTTGTTTATATAGCTGCTATGAGGAGCCATTCCTGAACTAATAATTATATTTATTTTACTGAATATGAAATCATTAAAGGGTAATTTCGATTACCGGCAAGGTGAATGTTTGCAGAAGGTAGGGTAAATCATGTTCGTACAATAAATAGGGTTAAACAGCGACCTCTAATTTTTAAATGCTTTTTGACTCTTGCAGGAAAGTTCTTCTGGCATCATTAAATCTAAATTGCAGAGACTTATATGGCAAAGGATAATCAACAAGCAAACAGTACTTTTTTAGGAAGATTCGGACTGAACAAAGAGATTCTGGCAATCTCCTTTGCCAGGATGAGCGATAGTATAGGCAATGGCCTGCTTATTGTATTGCTGCCGTTATACATAGCACAATTGGATGTATCATGGTTACACGTCAGTCAGAGTATACAGGTGGGTATCGTACTTTCGGTTTTTGGACTGATCACTGCTTTTGCCCAGCCCCTGGCAGGTGCATTAACTGACCGAACAGGAAGGCAAAAAGAAATCATAATCGGGGGACTTTTGCTGATGGGTTTAAGCATCCTGATGCTGGTTTTTGTAGACACTTATGAATGGTTAATTCTGATCAGGATTCTGCAGGGGATCGGACTCGCAGCTACTATTCCTGCCTCGATAACCCTTCTCACTCTGGCCACGGAGAAAAACCGCCGCGGTCAGGGCATGGGATTTTATACCACTTTCAGGGTACTTGGATTCTCCATTGGCCCCTTGTTAGGCGGAGCAGCACACGATTATCTGGGTTTTCAGACAAGTTTTTACATCTCAATGTCTTTTGTCCTGGCAGGAGCCATCCTGGTAT
>DASQZP010000028.1:0-2192 GCA_035638655.1 Bacteroidales bacterium | reverse complement strand
CACTATCCTGCGAATTAGCATGATTGATCATTGAAGAAGGCTTCGACCATCCCAGGGGAACGCGGACAAGCACGGATCGATTACGGTCTCCCCAGCATATTCTGGTAGGGGCTTCCTGTCCTGGCACCAGCCTGAGATAGGAAGTAGGTATGGTATTGCCAAAAGCTGTTAATGCTTCAGATACATCCAGTATTCCGGCTATCATTTTAAGTGCAGCATCGGATAGATTACCATCCTTAACCATTGCATTTTTACCGTCTTTTTCAAGCAACATATGAATATGCAATCCGCTCCCAGCCATGCCAACAGTAATTTTCGGGGCAAAACTTACCTCAACACCATACCTGGCTGCCACCATTCGCACAATCCATTTTGCAATAATAAGCTGTTCAGCTGCCAGGTGGACATCTACCGGAAGAAATTCTATTTCATGTTGTTCAAAAAGCTGACCATCTCTCGTAAAACTGCCTACTTCAGCATGTCCATATTTTACGCTTGCTCCAGTAGCGGCGATCAATTGCATGGCCTCAATACGTAGTTTCTCCCATCTGGCAAAGGGTTCGGAAGAATGGTAGCCCTTTTGAAACTCCATTGAGAATATTTCATCATCCTGACTGTTTACATAGTATTCCAGTTCACCCATGGCCTTGAAGTTGTAACCAGTTTTTTCACGAAAAAGGGCATATGCTTTTTTAAGTATATATCCGGGTGAATTTTCAAGCGGTTTTCCTTCGCTGGTATAAAACTCACAAAGCAGATCCAGAGCGGGTATTTCAGAAAAAGGATTTAAAAATGCAGTACGGTAGCGGGGCATGATATACAGATCACTTGAACCAGCCGAAATAAAAGAAAACAGGCTGGATCCATCTACCCGTTCCCCGCCGGATAGAATAGTAACCAGATGTTTCCGGCTCTGGATAATAAAATTGAGTGTCTTAAGTTTCCCGTCTTCAGCAGGATAGCGGAAATTGACCATCCGTACTCCCTTTTCTTCAATGAACCGTATCAGGTCATTCATTGTAAAGGATGCCGGCTCTTTTCCTAAAAACTGCGCAATCGCGTTGGGATTAAGTTTGTCTTCCTGTATCATATAGTTTTTCTCACTAAAATATTAAGGAATGGACAAATAAGGCATGTTATAAAGAAGAGCCACGATATGTTTAATAAAAGGAAAAAACCCTGTTGATCCATATTGTTTTCAACAGGGTTCCTGATTTTAGCTAAAAAACCTTTTATTTTTCCAGTACAGTCAGCCGGTCCTCCAGAATTTTTATCCTGGTTTCAGCATCTTCCTGTTTTTGTTTTTCCATTTCCACCACTTTCGAGGGTGCATTATTAACAAATTTTTCGTTATTCAGCTTTTTCATAACTGACTTGAGGAATCCTTTCTGGTATTCGAGCTCTTCCTTCAACTTTTTAATCTCCTCTTCTACATCAATCATGCCTTCCATGGGAATATAAAATTCATTGGACCGGATCAGGAAGGTAACGGCATTGTCAGTTTGCTGACTTGCTTTGGCTATTTCCGCAATTCCGGCCATCTTGATGACAACGGGATCAAAAGCATGTTTGTAGCCATTTTCAGCCTTAACCAGCAATGATAATTCTTGCCTCAGGGGAAGATTATGCTCTTTTCTGATATTCCGGATGGCTGTAATAAGTTCCCTTGCTTCTTCAAACTGATCGAGATATTCAGTATTGTAATGAGCTGGCTCAGGCATTGGCTGTAACATAATGCTCTCCCCTTTTTCACGATCGGCCATCAGCTGCCATATCTCCTCAGTAATAAATGGCATTATCGGGTGTAGCAGGCACAGTAACCTGTCCAGAAATTCGTTGGCTGCTTTATATGTATCTGCATCAATTGGTTTCTGGTAATCTGGTTTGATAATCTCGAGAAACCAGGATGAAAACTCATCCCAGAAAAGTTTATAAATTGTCATCAAAGCTTCAGATAACCTGTACTCCTCATAATTTCTCTCTATCTTCTCAATTTCCTGGCTGAGCTTCATGGAAAACCACTCAACAGCCATTTTTGCATGTTCCGGTTGCTGAATATCAGTATCTACCTGCCAGGTATTAATCAGCCGAAACGCGTTCCATATTTTATTTCCAAAATTACGTCCCTGTTCGGTAAGCCCTTCATCGAATAACAAGTCTCCACCTGCAGGAGAACACAGCAGCATGCCAAC
>DASQZP010000027.1:0-3220 GCA_035638655.1 Bacteroidales bacterium | reverse complement strand
CGGGTGTATAAATGATTCACCGGAAGGGTTTCATTTATACCGTAAAGCATAACTTGCTTCACCGTATCTTTTCCCTTAATTATCAATAAATCTTGACATTAGCAAGAGATTTTGTAAATTGCAGCAAAACACGACTAATGCTTAAAATATTACTAAAGACAATAGTTGTACCCCAAAAGTGCTGTAATCACCCCAAATACATGGCGATATCAGTACCTTTTAGGGCAAATAAGTGTTTGATATTAATGAGTTAGGCACAAGGCTGTCAGAGCCGAAACGATGGTGATAAATTGAGGGAATTTTTGTTTTGCCAACGCTCAAAAAAAGATTAAAAAATTGCCGACACACAAAGCAAGAGTGTTCCAGCCCGTCCCTGCAAGCATCGCTTCGCTTCCACACACTTGCTTTCTTTGCCTACGCACGAGAACCGATGATTTTCAATAAATCTGCACGATATTTTTGACCGATAGGAATTGACTTATCTTTTATTTTAATCATATTTCCTTCAATATGGTCAAACTTGTTTAAGGAGATAGCAAATGATTTATGAACCCTGATAAGATTGGCTTCTCCTAATTGAGTGAGCAAATTCTGAAAAGTATCATGTACCATAATTGATTGACATAAAAAATCAACTTTTACATAATCACCGAGTGCTTCAAGATAATTTATATCGCTTATATTGACACGGAATAATTTTTTATCTGATTTTAAAACAATAAATGGGACATGGTTTTTAGTCTCAATTTGATTGAAAATATTTAAAGCCTTATTGACAGATTTTAGAAATCGTTCAAAAGAGAACGGTTTCAATAAATAATCAATCGCATCAACTTCAAATCCTTCGACAGCGTATTCTGGATAAGCAGTAGTAAAAATGACAAAAGGTGGATTTGAAAGAGATTTATAAAACTTGATACCTGATAATTTAGGCATATTTATATCTAAAAAAATTAACTGGATTTGCTCTTGATTGATAATATCATTTGCCTCAAACGCATTCTTGCATGAAAAAATTAAATTGAGGGATGTGCAATCTGAAATATATTTTTCAAGTATTTCTCTTGATGCTGGTTCATCATCAACTATTATACAATTGATTTTCATAAGTTGATTTTTAGTGACACTTTAAATTTATTTTCATCATCCTTGATTTTTAATATATGATTATTAGCATACAATAAATGAAGTCTTTTTTTAATATTTGCGAGCCCAATTCCTCCATCTTTTTTTTCATCTGTATTTTCCACAGTTCCTTTATTATTTTCTATTTCAAAATACAGGATTTTATTGGTTGTTTTTATTTTAATATTTACAAAAGTATTAGAAACATCTCCTTTTACTCCATGTTTAAAACTGTTTTCAACTAATGGCAAAAATAGCATTGGAGCAATTTTGATATCATTTTGAATATCTGTTTCAAAACTAACAATAGATGTTTTATCAATCCTGTGTTCTTGTAAACTTAGGTAATTGTTGATTAATTCAACCTCGGATTTAATGCTGACTTTTTCTTTATTTGAGTCATATATGACATATCTTAAGATATCAGATAATTTAATTATTAATTCTGGAGTTTCTTTTGCATTTTTTAAGGCTAACGAATACAAAACATTGAGGCTGTTAAATAAAAAATGAGGATTGACCTGTGCTCTTAAAGCTTTCAATTCTATTTCAACTTTTTCTCTTTCGATTTTAGACAACTTAAATTTTGCATCTTCCTGACTAAACCATTCGGAAGTAAACTTCAATAACAAAGTGACTATTATATATATCGCATGAAACTTCAGTAAATCAATAAAGGAGTAAATTGATATAAAATAGTAATGTGGAAATAAAATATCGATAATATTATTGAATATCAAAGTATTTAGAAATGAAAAAATTATACAAGAAATCGCAGCGAATGAAAAATATTTGATAAAACTCTTTTTCTGTATAAATAGAGGGAAGAATACACTTACGTTTAGGTAAACTATCGATACCAAAGTGAAATGAAAAATGAAAGTATAGATTAAATCGATTTGTTTTACCTGATTATTGGAAATAAGGTTAACAATTACTACAAAAGAAAAAAGCCAAAACAGGATATGTTGAAATATCCTGCTTTTTAAAACGGTAAAAAGTATTTTACTAATTTTTGCTATCATCGAATTTGGTTAAAATATAGTTATATGAGGTACCTGTACTATCTATTTGATGGTCAAAATCTCCTGAATATTGGTCAGCACCAACATTCCATGTGTATTTTCCAGCTTTTCGAGGTTCATTCAGTGGTTCTCTTTTACGGACAAAAGCATTCGGGTCATTTCCGTATTTTTTAATAAAACTTTGTAGTTCACTTGTTGATGCAGTTAAGACATATTGTCCTTTATAAAATCTTGAATAAGGTTTGGCAAAAGGAATAAATTCATGGGATATCTTAATTCGATTATTTTCAATTAATTCAGCCAACCATAGACCATTAAACCAAATAAGTTCAAAGCCATTGTCTTCTTTAACTATTTTGGCAAGGGTATGAGTCCTAATTCTATGAAGATTACTGAATTTAGAATTATCACCCCAAGTGTCAAAAGTTGGTAACATTGTTGGAGTGAAATCTGCATAAAGTTGATTATTTATTTTAAATAAAAAAACATCAAAATCAGCCGATGAAGGCTCAGTAAATGGACTTTCTTTTTTGTTTTCATTTTTCATCCATGTACTTTTTGGAGCATATCTAACTGCATATCCGTCTGTTTTATATTCTTCCTTTTGGTCACCTTTGCCATATGAAAAATACATTTTTTTAATTGTCCATTTTGTTGAATCCTGGTCAAGCCATTTACCTAAAAATTCCTCATCGAAAAAAATGCTTTTTTCATCATAAAAAGGATGTAACGAATTGACAAGGCAACTACTAAGTAAAAGAGATATTACTACGATTGATAAAATAGTTTTTGATTTCATAATCTGATAATTTTAATAATTAAAAATTCATTGTCAAAATAAAACCATGATAAAATGGATTTCAATTTTTTTCGTTGAACACTATGAAAATGTCGTTGAACAATAAACCATCCCTTCGCTTTCAGGCACATTTGGCATTCTCACAAGGCTTGCCCTCAAACCAAAAATGCCAAAAGAGCCTTCAAGCCCATCCCGCAACGACAGCCGACCCTGATAAAACAAAAAATAGTGCTATACTGAAACATAAGTGTTTGATAATGAATGAAGCCCA
>DASQZP010000026.1:0-8423 GCA_035638655.1 Bacteroidales bacterium | reverse complement strand
CCGGGGTAAACCTTCTTTTTACTTCTTTCTGGTATGAGCACAATATTGCACCCGCTAAACAAACCCCGGATTTTACTGAAAATACGACTATTTATGGTCCGCTCTGTATGAATATTGATATCATCAGGGAGGCGGTGCAGTTTCCTCCTCTTGACCCAGGCGATAATGTGGTGATCAGCAGGATAGGAGCCTATAACATGACCCAATGGATGCAGTTTATCACCTACAGGCCCTCAATCATCATAATTACAAAAGAAAGCAGCACCGAAATAATCAGAAAAGCGGAAGATCATGAAAGTATGAACCAGCAGGAGCATATTCCAGAACACCTGAAGGATTTTACACTTTAGCAATCCGAAAGCAATATGACAGAATCAGGAAAACAGAAAGAATTATTGTCCCGTTTTGGAAGGGGCCTACTGAATAGTTATTCGCAGGTCTTCTTTTCTGATCACCTGGTCTTTGCTGTCATACTGGTGCTGGTGTCCTTCGTGGATGTTTATGCGGGAATAGCCGGTATGTTGTCGGTTCTGGTAACCAATCTGACCGGTTATTTACTCAAGCTGCATAATTTTTCTTTGACGAAGGGATTGTATGGCTTTAACAGTCTGCTGGTAGGTCTGGGCCTGGGTATCTATTATCAGTTCAGCCTTGAGCTTTGCGTAGTTTTGATTATCGGGGCAATTCTCACATTACTTATCGCCCTTTCCGTTCAGGGTGTACTTGGAAAATATGGTTTGCCTATTTTGAGTGTCCCGTTTATCCTGTCCTTTTGGATCCTGACACTGGCAACCCGTCAGTTTGAGGCACTGGGAATCAGTGAAAGAGGAATCTATACGCTTAATGACCTGTATACCATTGGCGGGAACACCCTGGTAAGCTGGTATGAATGGGGTAACAATCTGCAAATCTGGCCCGTGATGAAGGTTTATCTTATATCCCTGGGTGCAATTTTCTTCCAGTATAATCTGCTGGCAGGAGTGCTGATCGCCCTGGGATTACTGATCTATTCCAGAATTGCTTTCAGCCTTTCTCTGCTTGGTTTTTTTACAGCCTGGGGCTTCTACAGAATATTCGGGGCAAACATAACTGAGACAGGTTACAGCTATATTGGGTTTAACTACATTCTTACTGCCATAGCAACAGGAGGATTTTTTATCATTCCCTCTGCTTTCTCCTATCTCGCTACATTTGTCCTGATTCCACTGGTTGCCATTGTGACCATTAGCCTGTCCTCAGTATTTGCCACATTTGGACTGCCAGTTTATTCTCTGCCTTTTAATATGATCGTGCTACTGTTCCTCTATGCATTAAAATTCAGGACCAGCTCTATTAAAGGCCTGAATGAAGTCTATGTCCAGCAAAACAGCCCTGAAAAAAACCTGTATGCCTTTCAGAATGACATACAACGTTTCAAAAACAGGCATAAAGTTTCGATTAACCTGCCATTCATGGGCGAATGGATGGTCTCTCAGGGACACGAAGGAAATTATACACATAAGGAAGGCTGGAAACACGCCTGGGATTTTGTTATTGTTGACAATGAACAACGACAGTTCAGAAATGCCGGGGACCTGCCTGAAGATTATTACTGCTACAATAAAATTGTCACTGCACCCGCGGACGGGACGGTTGAAGAAGTTATTGACAATATAGAAGACAATATTATAGGACAGGTCAATCTGAATCAAAACTGGGGCAATGTTATCATCATCAAGCACGATGACTATTTGTATTCTACGCTTGCACATCTGAAGGAAGGATCAATCAAAGTTTCTAAAGGAGATGCAGTTAAGGCAGGCCAGTATCTTGCCAATAGCGGTAATTCAGGAAGATCACCCTATCCCCACCTTCACTTTCAGCTTCAGGCTACTCCTTTTGTTGGTTCAAAGACACTGGATTACCCGGTAAGCCACTATCTGACTCATAATGATCAGGAGGTCTCCCTTCTGTCCTATTCAGTACCGGAAAAAAACCAGGTAATCTCTAATGTGAAGCCCACTCTGTTGCTTTCAGAGGCTTTCAACTTTATTCCCGGCAAAGAAATATCCTTTGAGGTGAATGCAGGACACCACTCACATCAAATAAAATGGGCTGTAAAAACCAATGTCTACAACCAGTCATACATAAATTGTGAAGAATCAAAATCACAGGCTTATTTTGAGAATGATGGTACAATGTTTTATTTTACACATTTCAGGGGAAGTAAAAAATCTCTGCTCTATTATTTCTTTCTTTCAGCTTATAAGGTACAATCAGGATTCTATAAAGGGTTGAGAATTGAGGATAAATATCCGGTCAACCTGTTATTTCACCGGTATATCCTGTTTTTCCAGGATTTTGTTGCTCCTTTTTTCCTTTTCCTGCGTTCAAAATATCTGCTGATCTATCAAAATATTGACAATGCAGTCTCTCCCTCCTCAATTGAGCTTCAGACATGTTCAGAAGCCCTGGTATTAGGAAGCACAATTAGAAAGGTTGATATTAAAACCGGCTTGGGCAAAAACGGAATTGACTATTTTGAGATTACTGACGGTAACAAAAAAATTAAAGCAACATGTTTAGGTTAAAAATTTTATTGACAGTTATATTTTATTTGTCTGTTTCAGGAGTATTCGGCCAAAAACCTCTGAACTATACTGATGTAGATAAAAAAAGCTATCAGTATTATCTTGATGACCAGCTTGATTCGCTGCGGGGTATTTCCCATAAAGCCTTTTCTGCAGGCATTGATTATTACTTTCTAAGGATGCGTATGGGTGTTTTGTACTACAACCACAAAAATTACATGGCTGCCATCCCGCACTTTCGAAAAGCACTGGAATTTAACAATGGAGATCCAGTTGCCGAAGAATACCTGTATTATGCCCTGTTGTTTTCAGGCCGGAAAAAAGAAGCTGTTAAACTATCCTCTACATTTTCCGACTCATTAAAAAGCAAGCTCAATATTGACAAAACACCGGTGATAACAAGTATATCAGCAACAATTTTGCATAGCAACCTCACAAACAATAATGTACTGGACAACTATAACTTTGATGCATCATCAGTGGGAAACGGATCTCAGCTAATCACCCGTATATTTAACTACCAGGGATTGCATTTACAGCACCAGTTATCTCCCTCTTTTTCGATATTTCACGGTTACGGGCACCTGAAAAAAACCAGTTTTGGATATTATTATACTGACGGCTTAGCAAATACCCTCACAGAACAGGAACTTACCCAACACCAGTATTATATCTCGGGGACACTGACCCTTCGCAAAGGGTTCAGCATTTCTCCTGCTTTTCAATTTCTGAATATCAGGATACCCTCTTATCAACAGAACTCAAGAGGGATGTGGCAGAGAACCAACACACAAACTTACAGTCAGAATGATTATGTCTATGGTTTATCTATGAATCAGTATTTCACTTACATTAATCTTCAGGCCGGGGCTGTATGGTCTGCGTTAAATGGCAGAAAACAGTTGCAGGAATCAGCAGGGTTAACGCTGTACCCTCTTGGAAATCTGAATCTATATATTTATGCATCTCTAATTTTTCACCATACCATACAAAACCGGGTTGTTTACTTCCCTGAAAAAATATACAGGATAAAGGCCGGTGCCGGATTCTTTAATACTTTCTGGCTGGAAGCCGGCATAATAAAAGGGAATCTCGAAAACACCAGCCTTGACAACGGTTTTATTATCTATAATAACACCGACTATCCTACAGGAATCTATGAAGGCTCACTCATTTTTCCTGTTAAAAAATTCAATATCAGTATTTCATATTCCCTTACAGAACAACAAAGCGTTTACCGTTCAACCGGTACAACTACCTACAATAAATTAACCTATAATTCACAAACAATTACAGGAGGTATATCATGGAAATTTTAAAAAGGAACGTTGGGTCCCTGCTGGTAGTCTTATTTCTTTTAAACGGAGCTACGGCTGTTACCGCCCAGGATACGAATAAAAAAATCAGTGCTTTTCAGGAAAGTTATATAAGAGAGGCTTCAGGTGAATTACAGAAAGCCATTGATGCCCTAAAAGGTATTTATGATGAAAAGTCCTATGAAATAAATCTTCGACTGGGCTGGCTCACCTATCAGTCTGGGCTTTTCACTGAATCGCTGGCTTATTATAACAAGGCAATTACCCTGATGCCCTATTCAGCAGAAGCACGTTTCGGTCTTGTATACCCGGCTTCAGCAATGGGAAACTGGGGTTCAGTGATTAGTCAGTATGAAAAGATACTCGAATTGATGCCAAACAATACAGTAGCCATGCATCGTCTGGGTTTGATCTATTATGGCCGTGGAGAATATGAAAAAGCAAAAAAATACTTTGAAAAAGTTGTAAATCTGTATCCCTTTGATTACGATGGATTGATTATGCTTGCATGGACCAGTTACCAACTGAAAGATTATGGGAAAGCAAAAGTACTTTTTAACAAGGCTCTGATGAATACTCCAAGTGGATCATCGGCTCAGGAAGGGTTGGATTTGTTGAAATAGAAAACAGTCCCCCGGACTTTGATTCAAAGAAAATCCCGCAATTTCAGGTTGAAAAAAATTATGACCATCTGCTTGAGTGTACTCCGAAGAGCCAATACCAGGATTTTCAGCTACTTTTTGCCCGGAGCCCTAAAGGGTAAGGAGCAAATCCTGATTTTCAGTTTTACTTAATAAAGTACTTTTCGGAGTGGACTCATGCTTTAATTCCTTAAATTTACTTTAGATTAATGGTTGATAAAACAATACCTGCATGTTTGACAGTATAATCAGATTTTCCATAGACAAAAAACTCTTTGTTGGATTCACCATCTTCTTTCTGATCGTTGCAGGCATCTATTCTATGATGCAGATCCCTGTTGATGCTGTTCCTGATATAACCAACAACCAGGTTCAGGTGGTCACCCAGGCTCCCTCACTTGCACCCCAGGAAGTGGAAAAATTCATCACCTTCCCGGTTGAAGTAGCCATGGCCAATATTCTGGATGTTACGGAGATCCGCTCGGTTTCACGTTTTGGTTTAAGTGTGGTTACTGTTGTGTTCAAAGACAAGGTACCCATACTGGATGCCCGGCAGCTGGTTAATGAACAGATACAGGTTGTGGCAGCCGAGTTACCGGAAGGATATGGAATTCCCCAATTAATGCCCATCACCACCGGACTTGGCGAAATTTACCAGTACACCCTGGAGGTGGACAAAGGATATGAAAAAATGTATACTCCCACCGAACTAAGAACCATACAAGACTGGATTGTGAAAAGACAATTGTCTGGTATCAATGGTATTGTTGAAATCAGCAGTTTCGGTGGTTATCTGAAACAATATGAAGTAGCCGTTGATCCGGTTAAGTTACATAACCTGGACCTGACTGTTTCGGATGTTTACCAGGCTCTTGCCGATAACAACCAGAACTCAGGCGGTAGTTACATCGAACGATATAATAATGCTTATTATATCAGGGCAGAAGGACTCTTGCAAAACCTGGAGGAGATCCGCAATATAGTTGTCAAAACAAGGCAAAATATACCTATACTGATTAAAGATGTCGCAACGGTACAGTTCGGACATGCTCCAAGATTTGGAGCGATGACTAAAAATGGAAAGGGAGAAGCAGTAGGTGGTATAACCCTGATGCTCAAAGGCGCAAACTCATCAGCAGTCATTAAAAATGTAAAAGAAAGAGTGGCCCGGGTGCAAAAATTACTACCTGAGGGAGTACATATCAAACCTTACCTTGACCGGTCAAAACTGGTAGCAAAAACCATACATACTGTCAGCAAAAACTTGCTGGAAGGCGGATTGATCGTAATTTTTGTACTTGTTCTGCTATTGGGTAATTTCAGGGCGGGATTGATTGTTGCTTCAGTTATCCCACTAGCCATGCTTTTTGCATTTATCATGATGAATGTGTTTGGCGTTTCTGCCAACCTTATGTCGCTGGGCGCTATCGACTTTGGTATTGTTGTAGACGGAGCAGTCATCATTGTCGAAAGCATCATTCATCATATCTACAGTAAATACAAGGGCCAGGAACTGAGCCGGCAGCAAATGAATGAGGTCGTTTACCTTTCGGCTACCAATATTTACAAATCCGCCGTTTTTGGAGTAATCATTATCCTGATCGTATTTCTACCCATTATCACGCTTGTCGGAATCGAAGGGAAAACATTCCGTCCCATGGCAGAAACAGTAAGTTTTGTAATTATTGGAGCATTATTACTTTCTCTGACTTATGTTCCGATGATGTCTTCTCTGATACTTAAAAGAAAAGTCGTAGCCAAACGAACCTTCTCTGATCGTGTTATAGATTTTTTAAAAAGAACCTATCAGCCGGTGCTAAAATTATCACTGCGGTTCAAATATACTGTCCTGCTAATGGCTATCGTAGCCTTTGTGATTAGCATCTGGGGCTTTACCAAACTCGGTGGAGAATTTATCCCCACCCTGGATGAAGGAGACCTGGCCATGCAAATGACTTTGCCCCCGGGTAGTTCACTAACAGAAAGTATGGAGATCTCCTCCAGGGCAGAAAAATTATTGCTGGCAAAATTCCCCGAAGTAAAAGAGGTTGTATCCAAGATAGGGACTGCAGAAGTGCCGACAGATCCTATGGCCATTGAGGATGCTGACATCATGATCATACTGGATGATCAGGATAATTGGGTGAGCGCCTCCTCCAGAGAAGAGCTGGTAAATAAGATGAAAAAAGAATTACAGGTTGTTACAGGAGCTTCCTTCGATTTCACCCAGCCCATTCAGTTGCGCTTTAACGAATTAATGACCGGTGCCAAAACAGATATAGCAGTGAAGATATATGGCGAAGACATGGATGAATTATACCGGCAGGCAAACAAAGCCTCTGACATTATTGCCGGCATACCAGGAGCTGCAGATATAAAGGTAGAACAGATAACAGGCCTTCCACAGCTGGTAATTGATTATAACCGAAAACAAATTGCCAATTACGGATTAAATATTAAGGAGCTGAATACGGTTATCCGTTCAGCATTTGCTGGTGAAACAGCAGGATTTGTTTTTGAAGGAGAAAAGAAATTTGACCTGGTTGTCAGGTTCGACAAGAAAAACCGTTCACAGGTGAATCTGAATAGATTGTATGTGAAAACCCCAACAGGACAACAGGTGCCCCTCAGTCAGGTTGCAACCTTAAAATATGTCGAAGGGCCGATACAAATATCCAGAGATGATACAAAGCGTCGTATAACGATTGGGGTCAACGTCAGAAATACAGATGTGGAAACACTGGTAAACAATATTCGCATTGCACTGGAAAAAAACCTTAAACTGCTCCCGGGCTATTATATTACTTATGGCGGACAGTTTGAGAATCTGCAACATGCAACAAGAAGACTGAGCATTGCAATTCCCGCAGCACTCGCACTTATTATGCTGTTGTTGTTTTTTACTTTCCGTTCAATAAAATATGCCTTACTTATCTTTACTGCTGTACCCATGTCTGCTATTGGTGGTATTGCAGCCCTGGCTATTCGTGGTATGCCTTTTAGTATTTCTGCCGGAGTTGGTTTTATTGCCCTGTTTGGTGTTGCAGTGCTGAACGGAATTGTACTGATCAGTTATTATAATGATTTATGGGAAAAAGGAGATAAAACACTTCGTGAGGTAGTAGAAACAGGAGCACTACTAAGGCTCAGACCGGTGATGATGACGGCCATGGTTGCCTCTTTTGGCTTTCTGCCCATGGCTCTTTCCTCCTCTGCCGGAGCAGAAGTACAGAAGCCACTGGCAACAGTTGTGATTGGCGGACTCATCACTTCTACCCTGCTTACCATGATCCTGCTTCCCATTCTGTATACAATAGTAAACACACCCATGAAAATATTCGGAAGTATGATAAACAATGGTGTTAAATCGCTGCTTATCCTTATCATGCTTGCTTTGCCGGGACTTAAGCTCTCTGCCCAGGAAGACAGTACAAGAACAATTACCTTGCAGGATGCAGTGAACAATGCAATATCAAAAAATCCACAAATCGTAAATGCCCGGTTAAGAGAACAGGCTGCCAGGGCACAGAGGCAGGGCGTTCTCGACCTGGGAACTACAGATTTTATATACCAAAAAGGGCAGCTCAACAGTCCGGATGAAGACCAGTGGTGGGAAATCCGGCAGAATTTTGGTTCGTTACTGACACACGCCTACCGGGGTCGATATGTTCATCGCCAAATGAATTTGGCAGGAACAGAAAAAGCATTAACAGAAAAAAGTACTGTCCGGGATGTTAAAAGTGCCTGGTTTACCTGGTTGTACCAGTATAACAAGGTAGACTTATACAGGGAACAGGTAAAAATTTACAGTGATCTGCAGCGCATAGCATCACTTCACTATGAGCTTGGAGCAACATCCTTACTGGAAAAAACCATGTCGGAGACCAGGTATGCCC
>DASQZP010000025.1:0-4532 GCA_035638655.1 Bacteroidales bacterium | reverse complement strand
GATTCAAGTATTTTGTTTTCAAGAATATTAAACAATGCTTCCTTGTTTTTCAACTGATCCGGTATTTCCTTTCCCCTTTTCACCGGCTGCTGATTCAGCATTGTCCAGGTTGCCTGTCCTTTTTCCTGCCTGTAAATATTTGCCGGATGTCCGGTATAAATGGTTTCAGTATACCATTTGATGAGGATGTCTGAATGCTGATCATTGGTTACCAGCACCTTTACTTTCTGTGCAAAAGAAATATTGGTAAGTAGTATCAGGCCAACAGCAATATATAATTTTTTCAGCGTCATTAATTATAGTTTATATTCGGTTGATAAATCAAAATCACAGGATATAATACTGAGGAATCTGGCATGACCGGATACTTCACCACTGATCATTCTGGTAGCATTCACATACTTCAGGTTGCCACTTAATCCCACCTCGGCCACATTAAAATCGCCAAATGAGCATAAGGATCCTCCGGTTGTTACATCCAGGCTCGCATTAAAAGCCACATAAAAAGAAGCTTCATTGATGGCAACTTCAGGCCGGTATTGGACAGATGCAAAAATATCGGCCCGCAAGGATGCTTCAGCCTTAATTCCCAAATCACAAACATCGGAACTGATGCTGCCTTTAAATCCATACCGCACGTATGCGCCAAGCCCCACATTGAACACGTTTGGATTGAGTGAGAAATAACCTGTTAACCGCACCGGTCCCTGAGCACACAAGGGTTGTACCACCACCGGTTTCTCTTTTGATGCCAAATTGACGTGGAAGGTCTTATCACTGATATCAACATGCAATTTGCCATGGCCACAGATGGCGGCATTTCTTGATTGCCCAAAGAAATCGCCGATGAATTGTCCTTTTGAAGGGTTGTATGTCATACAGCCAAGCCCTTCGATCACTGGTGCATTTCCAGGGTAATTGCCCCAGTTTGAGGTTACCTGAAGGCCAATATTCTTCAAACTACCCGAGGAAGAAAAATTGATCTCCATGGTTCCGGTTCCCTGCACCACTTCACCTTTTTTTGCAAAGTCCTGGTAATCCACCAGCAGGTAATTACCATATGAAACGGAAGGATCGACGGCATAATCCACATCTATTTCACCCGGTTTGAAAGATAATTCGGGCAGGTTAATATCAATATCGGGCAGGTTGAGGTTAAGATCAGGCAGATCGGGCAGGTGCAACCGCCAGTCAGGCCATTCGAGCTTTGGCAACTGAGGGATTTTCAGATAGATCCGGCCCCAGTCGATATGCGGAAAGACCATCAGAATCCGGCACAGGTTCTCATCCGGAAAAATATCGCGGATCTCCGGCCAGGTGATCGAGGGATGTTCCACCTTTATCCCGCTCCAGTCTTTATCGTACATGACAGCTTCGAGATCGCCGTAACCGGGAGGCGGCAGAGCTTCCAGAACCCTGTTGAAAAGATATTCCGACAGGTCGCAAAGATCAGGTACCGACGGCCACTGAAAAGCGGGCATCTGACAGAGGAGGTCTCCCCACTGAATTCCCTGATCGTTATCATCAATCACCTTCTGACACCAGTCATAGCCCGGGAATACTTTTGCCAGTTGCGCATACGTAAAACTGTGGTATTTTTCTTTCACATTGTCTTCATAACCTTCCTCAATGTGTGCACGGGCTTCGGCAGCGATCATCTGGTTTAAAAATTTTGAATCGGAAGGTCCTTTTTCAGCGAGGTAACTTTGTATCTGGTCAAAATCAGGTTCAGGAAATTTTTCAAGTACTGCTCCAAAGGCACGCTTGTTCAAACCGCACAGCAGTTTTTTAACCTGTTCAGCATTCAGGCTGTTCAGGATTGAACAGATATCCACATCGGGCAGATCGGGGATCTCCAGGTTCAGGTTGTATTCCTTCAGGCCTGGCTCATCAATCTGGTCAAAATCCATGTTACAATCCACTCCCACTGCAGTCTGAGGCCGCATATGATGGTAGATGCGCCCGGTAATACCAGTGATTTCGAGGGGTCCCACTTTCAGTCCGGTTTTGGTCATCGCCACCTTCTTAAGCTTTTTCCTGCTACCGGCAGGAACCGCTGCTCCGTCGGGATCCTGCCCGGATGTGCCGGCACCGATCTCTGCAAACCAGTAGGAAGCCCCGTCTTTTTTCCCCAGTAAAAACTGTACTTTCGCTTTGTATTCTGCCGGTTGTTTTATCCTGCCGTCCATCAGGCCATAAAAGGCTGTTCCCCAAACCGGGTGGTTGTTTTCAGCCACCAATCCTCCTTCGAACTGAATAACCGGCGTATTGATCCTAATATAAGGGAGGTTTGCAAAGATCTCCTTAGGAGATGAGAAATCACGGTCGAGCCGGATGTAGTTGTACACCCAGCCGGTGCTACCCATATCATAACGCGATGAAACATTTTCAACAGTTTGAAAAGACGCCAGGCTTACCCGTGGCGGAGCATCATCCTTACCCGAAATATCATCAGACAGATTGATCAGCCCGCACACACCAATCAGGTAATTATTACCGGATTTGCCAGCCATAACCGAATCAATGGTAAGATCATATGTATTATAATATTTTGCAGAGATCTGACGGGTCAGTGCTTTTTTTCCGTCGGGAAGATTAAACCCGAATTTTTCATTTCCCCAGACACATAAGCCGGAAATATTTCCTGTAAAGGCCTGAATTGCCGGCCAGTCAAGATCGGCTACGAGTTCAAGGCGCTCCTTGTCTTTAAATACTGCTTTTTTGATGGTGACCTCAACCTTCAGATTGTCCTTATCTGCATTGAAGATGACTTTTTCACCCTCCAGCAACTTGCCGATATTACTGAGGCCTATCCCTTCAGAATTGAGTGGTATCATGTACTGCAATCCCTCCGATCCTTTGAGGACCGGTATTTTCACAGAGCCTCCGAAATAAGTATCCTTAACCTCATTGTCATCAATATCGATTGTCAGTTTGTTGATTTCAGTTGGAAAAGTATTATAGACAGCCTTATTGAACTCATTCAATGGCAGATCTGTCCTTAGTGTGAGGCCCCGGGAATTGATAAAGCACTGGTAATTATCAGCAGTCGACAGCATAATCTCAGGCTGGAGCTCATAATCAAGACTGAGCTGGCCACCCTGATCAATATTTTTTTTCAGGTCCACTATAAAATGACTAATATAGATTCCCATCCAGGCCGGATCGGCACTCACTTTCCCGGGTGTTTTGTTTTCCGAAAAATCAACCACATAATCCAGTGGTTTAAGCTGAATGCCGGTATTTGGTATAAGTTCAATATTATCAGGAGTGCGAACATCCTGCTGTGAAAAATAGAAAAGGTTGTCTGCATTCCGGAAAGGGATTGCCATTCTCTGCCTCTCACTGTTACGGATATTGCCCGGCAAGAGAATATTACCGAATAACCTGAGTTGGTATTTATTATCGGAGATCAGGAAATTTGAAAGGTTGTTGAATTCCAGCCGGTAGCCTGCAGGATCAATCAGGTCAAATTTATTTTCGTTCCCCAGTGAGATACTCCCCAGCAAAGTATATGTATCATAATTCAGCCATTGTGATTCCGAAACGACCTGCATGAGTTTTGGCGAAGCAGTAGCCAGAGGAAAGTCCCATTTCACCACTCCTTTTATTGCCAGTTCATCCTTGTTTAGCCGCATTGCCGAAGCATAGAAGGCCGCATTTCCATTATCCGACAGCCCGGGATGGAGTTCGACAGGATTAAATCCGGACAATGATACATACATGTTACCCTTTCTCAGCACATATTCACCGCCGGCATCCTCAATCTGCAGACTGTCAAAAGTAAATTCAATTTGTTCACCGGTTTCAGAAATTGCTGTTTTCCCTTTTCCCGACAGATTATTCAAATCGCTGTTGAAAGTTCTGGTGACAGATACCTTATGGTTTCCGGCCCAGAACCAATCGATCAGTGGCGGTCCTGTAAATTTATATACGGCACTTTCAGCCACTTTCTGTTCTCCGGTAAAAGCCGTAACCTGCCAGGCATAATCCTGAAGGGGTTCCGGATCCCGGTCGAGCATCACATCTCCGCCATAACGAGCCGGCAGTTGGCCGGTTGTATATTCCTCCCAGGCCGGATTACTCGCAATAGCGGTTGCCGAATCCTGGCCTTCATTAATTTTGACGATCTTCAGGTGATAACTAACCTGTTGCCCTGTTTTTGCATCATCCGGGCCCTCCCATTGAAAACGCCTGAACTCATTTTTTGTAAAACTTTTGCCGTTGGGAGGCGAAGTCAACGCAATATTTCCACCAGCCGGATATCCAAAGTAAAACCAACCTGCCTGGCTGTACCCGTTATTCTTAAAGTTATCTTTGCCTGCCGCATCCCGTGCATGAATTCTGAATGCATATTTCTGTCCTGCTTCGAGTGCAGGCTGCCCGGTACTATATACCAGCGAAGTTTGGGAAACATAATCCGATTCCCAGATCTTTTCAACCACCCTGTTATCAATTGCATTTTCAGGATTCACAGAAGGATCAAGGATCCTGTATAAAGTCAACTGATATTCCAGACTTCCCGGATTTGA
>DASQZP010000024.1:0-10686 GCA_035638655.1 Bacteroidales bacterium | reverse complement strand
ATCATTCTCATAACCATTGGGATCTGACGGATCCAATCCGGGAGTCACATATCCGATTTTAGGATTACTGGCCAAAAGGCGTAAATCCAAAGGAATACCGGTGGGTGTACCATCCCAGTACAACTGTGCAGCACCACGATTACCGGTAGGCTGATAACCAAAGCGTACCTAATAAGTACCTGCAGGAATAGGAGGTGTGGTAATTTCGAAATCATATAAACCGGACAGGAATACTTCGTCTCCCTGGTAATCAAGGAAGCGGTCATCAGAATTAAAATATCCAAATTGTGTAGTTTCTGATGTTTTTACACGATCAATATATCCAGCCGGAAACATCCACCTTTCGGAGGGATAATCTTTGGTAGCATGCCCTACGCGAATATTGTTATTGGTGAGTTCCGGAAAAAAGCTGGAAGCATCCATCCTTAACCGCTTGCTTGATAACATCCGGTCAACTTCCGGTGTATAGGCAAGAATATGGTCAATTTCATGATAAACCCCATTTACCGCATCATTGTCAAAATCATCAGTCAGGCGAATTGCTTCACCTGTTTCAGGAATCATATTGAAGATATTGTACTCATTGGTAGACCGAAGCGTTCTGACTTCGATTAATGTATTGGGACACATGGTTTCAATATATTCGAACATATCAACTGTTTTTATTGAATGTGTTTCCCCTTTTGTGTCGTAGTTCGATCCGGTGTTATCATATTTCTCAATAAAGAATCTGCTTGGTAACTTTTTATTGATCAAGTGATAAGCTACAAAACGATTTAAACTGTTTTTGGGATCAGTAACATCACTTACACCGGCATCCTCCGGATACATTTGGTCATAAATCTGCTTTGCATAAGCTTTCATGTCATCCAGACTGTTGATGCCATTGCCGGAATAGGTGGCATCACTTTCCATTAATGCCGTAAATCCGTATTTTCTTTCTTTGGGAACATGCACAATACTCCCGATACCGTTAATTGTACCCTCATTATCGGCATACAAAGTACCCGGATCATAGCTTTCATCTTTTACAGGGGTTATTTTTTGATAGAGTCCTGTTTCCATTAAAGCTTTGAAAAAGAGAGAAAATTTCTCATCTGCAGCTATGGCTTCAACAAGGGTATTTTCCGTTGGTGAGAGCACTTTGTCTATCGTGTGAATAACCCCATTATGAACCTCGATATCCTTTGTTTTAATGGTTGAGGTGGTATTTACCCTATACATCAAACCATTATCCCCTGATTCAAAACTTATTTTAAGGTTTCGGCCACTCATAGTCAGATTAGGCAGAAAACCATCAACAAAATCTGCAGATGGCACTATAAAATCCTTGATGATATGATCATAAGCAATCTTTTTAAGTGTATCCACCGGAAAATCATCCAATGAGGATCTTCCTTTTGATTGATAAAACTGAATCATTGCGTTATTGTCCGGTACAAAAAGTGTGTATTTTCCGTAGGCCTTCAGCAGGCCCATTACTTCAGTCCTTTCAAGTAAATTGGTGAATTCAGAATATGAATCCGGATTATTTATCAGATATTCGCCAACAGTTTCACCTTTGAAAGTATAATAGGTATCTCCGGTAATATCATTCCTGCAACCGGAAAACGTTATTATTGCTCCCAGCAAAAAGACAGCAAAAAAACCAAATAACCTGTATTTAGTTCTGACTTTTGGCAGCAATATGTCAGATAATTTTATTTTATTCCTGTTCATGGTAGAGTATTTTATTGGGTGAGTGCATTGTCACCGGTGGTTTCGTAAAATGGATTTTGTTCCAGTGCTGTATTAGCCTTCAGCTCATCAGTATGAATCGGAAGATAGAGAGCATCCATTACAGACATTTTTGTAATCTCAAGACTCGAGTTCCCTGTGAACTTTTTTATGACATAATTCAGTAACGGTGTCGGGGAATCAGCTCTGCGGGCCAGGCGCATCAGATCAAACCATCGTTTACCTTCAAACATCAGCTCACGCTGGCGTTCCCGTAACAACAATTTTTCCAGGTCGCCTTTTGTATTATAATTTTCTAGTTTTAAAGGTTCAGTTCCTTCTTCAAAATTTGATCGCAGATAAGTCATGTTGATCATCCGCATAGCTTCCTCATTATCAGTTCCGAGCTGGATCAATGCCTCAGCTTTCATTAGTATAATATCCGGCAAACGATAAACGATCCAGTTTGCAGTGGTGCTCCTGTAATAATAGGTACTGGCTTTGGTAGTTGTATTTTCTTCCCGCAAGGCACCTGCATATTTAAAAACATAATATTTATCTCCTCCTATTTCCGAACGAAGAAAATCTTTCTGGCGGATGTCATTTTCACTCTCTATCGGGCCAGCCCCTTTTATATTAAATATGCGATATTGTCCGGTAATTAAAATACCGGGAAAACTCCATTCCCCATTGAGATTTCCGGTATATCCGTAATAATCGTGTAAAATTTGGTTAAACTGATTATCGTCATCAAACTGCAGTTCAAAAATACTTTCTGTTGAATTGCCCTGATAGAAAACCTGTCTTAACACATCCTTACCATCAACCAGCTCAAGGTTACCCGGATTATCCAGTATCTGGTTACACATACCAACGCATTGCTGGTAGTTTTCTCTCCACAGGTAGATATCCGCTAAAAGTGCCCGGACAGCATTACGCGTAATCCTGCCCTTATCATACACATTCTTTTGATAGCTTGTCCTGGCATATTTTAAGGCCGTAGTGAGGTCTGCTTCAATATTGTCCAGCACTACATCTTCAGGTGATTTTGGAATATTATAATCCTGCGCATCGTCGATACTTGGCTGATCAATCCATGGGACTTCCTTAAAAGTCCTCACCAGATAAAAATATGCCAGTGCACGGATGGTCAATACTTCTGCCTCAAGTGTATGAAGTTTAGACTCAGTAAAATTGGCATCAATATCAACAACTTGCGGAGCAAAATGCAAAAAATTATTACAATAATTAATCACAGTATAGAGGGATCCCCACTGGCAGTAACCGTTTGAAGGAGATATATCCACATTAAGCATTTTATTCATATCAACGGGCATATCGCTTCCGAATGTAACATCGTCGGATCGGAGTTCTCCCCACACCAACATTCTTTCCATAACACTCTGTTCGGTTAAAGAACGATAGCAGGCTGCCAGTGCCTGATTGACCTGACTTTCATTCTGCCAGAAATCTTCCAGCACAACTTCACTTTCAGGCTTGATATTCAGCCAGTCCTGGCATCCCCAGGTTCCTGACAGCAGTATCATTACAGCTAATAACGAAAATATTCTTTTCATCTCTTTTCAATTTTTTAAAATGCAACAGATATTCCCAAAGTACAATCCCTGGAACGCGGTGTCATACCATAATCTTCACTCACACCCAGATTTCCGTATCCCACTTCAGGATCAACACCTGTATATTTCGTCAGTACAAATAAGTTGTTGATTGTCAAATAAAAACTTAATTTTTTAAGACTCATTTTTTTAAGTTTCTCACTCGGCAAACTATAGTTAAATGTCAGATATTTAAGACGCAGGAATGAACCATCTTCAACATACCTGTCGCTGCCCAGCCAGTTATATCCATAATTATAAAGAGCCCGTGGCATATCAGTCACGTCACCATCTTTCCGCCAACGCCAGTTAACAGCAACGCTCTGGTTGTTAAGCGTATACATATTTTCAGCATACATGCGTGCAGCATTCACAATTTTGTTTCCATACCGGAAGTTAAAGAAAGCACTCATACTAAAATTCTTATAACGCATGGTTGTTCCAAAACCACCATTTACTTTAGGATTGGAATTACCCAGATAAACAATGTCCAGTTCATCAATAGAACCATCATGATTGATATCCTCATACATGGCATCTCCCCCTTTGAACTCATATTCATTACTTTTTCCATAACCGAAATACATAGGCAGCGGATTTCCGTCTTCATCCATGATTACATCGCCATTTTCATCTCTGGCAACCGGTGCATTTTCCTGCTTACCGGGGATGTAATCATTGTACTGGTATACTCCTTTGTACCGGAACCCATAAATTGATCCAAAAGAATTGCCTTCCTGGATACGTGAAAGGTAAGAGCCATTATTGTAATTGTATTCACCATTATAATTGGCCAGTACATCATCCCGCAATTTCACAATAGTGTTCACATAATTAGACAGGTTAAAATTGAAATCCAACTGAAAATCCCCAATTTTAACTGCCCGTGAAGTATAAAAATTCAATTCCCAGCCATCATTATCCATAGTTCCGACATTCTGGGTAGGAACTTTATCATATCCTGATGAACTGGCAATTTTCAGATCATTGAAGAGAAGATCCCTGGTCCGTTTCGTATAGAAATTAACATCAAAAACAAAACGATCATCAAGAAATCCCACATCAAGACCATAATTGAAGGCAGAGGTTGTTTCCCATCTCAGATCAGACAATTTCAGTGATGTTGGGCGGGTTGCAGGCATATCGATATAACTGCTGTATGGGCTGTACCGGCTAAAATACAGATATTCATACCTGGGCTGGTTACCACTGAGTCCCCAGCTGGGACGTAAAGCCAGCATACTTAACCATTTTTTAGTAGATTCCATAAATGGTTCATCAGAAATGATCCATTTAGCTGAAATGCCTGGAAAATTACCATATTTATATTTGTCTCCGAATTTTGTACTGCCATCCCTGCGGAAAGTAGCATCAAGAATATAACGTTCTTTAAAGGCATAATGCGCCCTGGCCAGTACAGCATTTGAACGGTATGCCGAACGGGAGGAAGTAATACCACTCAAATAACCACCATTTACTGAGGGTTCAAGAAGATCAACCGATGGCAGATTAGTAGAATTGATCCACTGATTCGAATTATTACCTGTTGTGAGCTGAAATGATCCGTAAACCAACAGACTATGGTTCAGATTGTTGATCTGAGGCTTCCAGGTAATATTATTGTCAGCCATTACAGTCACACTTTCTCCATCTGAACTTTCGGCCGAATTAACTGATCCGTCATTCCAGGGTACATTGGACACTTCACCTGGTAAAAATTTGGATACCTTATTATTATTGACATCAAACGAAACATACATATTGTACCGCAAAGTCTGCACTTCCGGATCCAGCAAATCATATTGCAACCGGAAAGTTGGCAGAATACGGTAATTTTTCAGGTTATTTTTTGCCAGGTTAGCAAGTGCCACGGGGTTCCGTAAATTTCGCTGATCAGCATGCAGATCAGAATTCGGAGAGATATAGTAGTACGAGTCAGTGTTGTTACCCTGAAGATCCTGCTGATAAATACTGACATTGGGCATTTTTCGATAGGCAATAGTCAGCAGGCTCAATTCATCAGGTTGATTTCTGTCGCCGCTTTTATCAGCCCTCCAGTTCCTGTCATTGTCAGTATAAGTAAATGAAAATTCTGTGACAAATTTTATTCTGTCGGAAACTGAATAATCCAGGTAAGCACGTGAAGAAATACGATCCATTTTTTGTCCTATCACTGTTCCGGTTTGATTTAAATAACCGCCGGAAACACGGAACCGGGCCCGGTCACCGCCACCCGTAACCGTCAGATAGTGGTCGTTTTTAATTCCCAACTGGGTAACAGCATCCACCCAGTCGGTATTATTATTAAAATTTTCATATTCTGAGAAAGAAGGATCATATAAAAATTCACGCACATTTGCTGCATTCTCATCCTGGCGCGGATTAAAATATTCCTGTTTCATCAACATAGTATAATCATCACCGTTCAGCATATTCAAACCTTTAGGTTGAACTGCCCCGGTAACACGATAGGTATATTGTATCCTGGTAGGTCCTTTAATCCCTCTTTTGGTTTTGATTACCAACACACCATTGGCACCTTTTGAACCCCAGATTGCCGTTGAAGCAGCATCCTTCAAAACAGTGATTGATTCAATATCATCAGGATTTATACTCAACATATTGGCAAACTGTTCCTGGTTGGCATTGGCAAAATCAAAATTGGGATCAACCTGCACTTCATAAGGAATGCCATTGACAACAATAAGTGGTTGGCTACCCGCATTGATAGATGTTGTACCCCTGATTCTCATGGCAGTACCGGCACCGAGGTCGCCAGAGTTTGCAACGATATCAAATCCTGCCACTTTTCCCTGCAAGGCATCATCAATTGAAGTAACCTGAATACCCTCGAACTGTTTGGTGTCAACAGTTTGTATGGCTGTAGAGATTTCCCTTTTGGGGATACTGTAGGTTCCGTCCTGCACAACCTTCTCGGCTTTGATCTCAACAGCATCAATCTGTTGAACCGATACCGGCATAGCCACATCGATGGTTTTTTTATCTCCAATATCCAGGGCCTGTGTTTTAAAACCAATAAAGGAGAAAACCAGCCTGTCAGAAGGATTTTTGATTTTTATAACATAATGTCCGTTAAGATCGGTTGTTGTTGCACTCATGATCCTTTTCTGTGCATCCACCTCAACAACATTAACACCCACTAATGTTCCGCCGTCATCAGCAGCGGTAACCGTACCCTGTATCACTCTTCCGGATGCCGGTGCCTGCCCCATCAAAGCGAATGGCATTAGCAGACAAATAAATAAGATTGTTCCTGCTATTCTGAATTTCATTGTTTTAGTCATTTTATTCGAACATCAATACGTTATCAATTTGGTGAATGACGGCTGTTGAAGATGTTGTTACAGACGAAGTGGTAAACGCCTTCCCGGTCCCTGTGCCATCAATCTCACTGAATGCCTGTGGATTATCGCTAAAAATATAATCTCTGGCCATAATATTATATAAACCATTGTCTTTAACAACTTTAGCCGTCCCGTAATTTTCAGTTGAAAGTTCCAGATTAGTTCCGTCACCTGTTATACCGAGTCTGTAATATTTATCCTTATAGGTTCCGAATTGGGATGGAAGATCATTGGTTTTGATTGTTGCAGTCTGATAAAGTTTATCAACAGGTTCACCACTGATAAACACTGAATTATCCTGGAAATGATACCTGACAAACCGCTCTAATTTTTTAATCTCAGTTGCTTTGACAGTTGGATCCGCAATCGTATCAATCTCGCTCCAGTCTTTGATCAGTCCGTCATCAACGGCCTTTTGAATGGCGTCGTTTGTAGGAACATACACTGTATAATTAAAGGTGTTAAAGAATTTGATACTGTAATCTACCCCATAATAATTGGTACGTTTTACAAATACCTCACTTGCTGTTCCGTTAAATCCCACCAGCAAAGAGAAAAATTTACTGAATTCGGGTGTCTGGCTCAAAATACTGTAAACAGAACGCAATGGTGTTTGAATTGGCTTATCGATAAAATAAGTTTTTCCATTTTCCAGGTCAAACATACCCTCAGGAATCACATGTGCTTTCACTCCTCTTTTAATATCGTTACCGCCCTGCACTGTAAGGTTTTCTCCGGTACCATCAATTTTAAGCGAATTACCATTCTTGGTGAAATAATACTGAGATCCTGATTCCACATCACCAATGACGATATGTGAATCAAGCATATCCAGTAACCGGTTTGAAAGGAAAGTAGGGCTGGTAATGACATTCACTGAGTCTCCCACCTGCCCTGTGGCCGCATCATAATCATATACTGTTGCATTAACCGTAGACGTTTTTTCATTATACCAGTATTTTAATACTGCCTGTACATCTTTGGCGTAGGCTACGGGATCAATATAATTAGTAAAATATTTGTCGGTAGGCACAAAAAAGCTATAGCGGCTAACCAGTGAGTTCAAGTATAAACGGAAGTCGTTTTGGCGGATGGCCCAGTTGAATACTCTTGTTTTTTCACTAAACAGCACAGGACCGTAGACAGATACATAATCATCAGGAGGATATACTTTAGAGGTCTCATACACAACACCATTCACTCCCACATAAGAACTTGTAACATCACCCTGGCTAATTGGTATCGGAGAGTTTTCAGCATCTGTCATTTTACTGAACTGGCTGGGCAGTGTTTCGATGAAAGATGTTCTCAGGTGTCTTCTCAGTAAAAGGATCACGATATCGTCCGGCACATTATCCCAACTGCCGTAACGTTCTTTCAGCACGATTCCGCTGCCTGTCTGAAAATAGGAATTCATAGCTGCATTAGTTGGAGCCAGCACAGCTGCCATGTCCGACTGCAGTGAAGCATTCTGAATTGGAGGGATATAACTGTTGCTTCCGGGATCAAACGACAACCATAATTCACTGTTTATAACTGTACCATTCGGATATATTATAGTACCATTACCATTGGGTGAAAAATACCTCTTTTCAAATAATGAGTCAATCTGGTTATCCGGATGGATCTGATTATAAGCATTTGTTTGCTCTGCACTGTAGTATGGAGCACTGAACCGGTCCAGCAACCTGGAAAAAATCCTGGTATTGGGATCCTCTCGTAAATGTTCAGCTACATTAACCGGGGGAATCAACACATCCTGTAAAACCTGAATGTATCCATTCTTACAGGTAATATCACGTTGCACAACTTTATCCCCAAAAACATGTGCATCACCAGTTTCTCTTTCCACTCCTGTGATCAGACTAAAATCGTTATTGGTGATACCATCTTTGTCCAGGGTTCCTTGCAGAAAATAAACAATGGGCCAGGAAGTTGCATCTTTCAACAGGTGTAAACCCTTATTTTTATATTTATCCCACCATTTCCCTTCAGGCAATTCATCACCTGAATCAAAAGGAATAGTGTCAAGCACTGAAATGGCTGTGGAACGACGCAATGCCTCATTCAGTTGTAATCCACCAAAACCATTATTATAATTTGCCAGCGTTTCCATCAGGTAAGCATTATTGATCATTCCAAAATTGAGAATCAGCTTCTTTTGTGCCAGTGAAAAATCGTCATAGGAAGAAATTCCCCATGGATTATCCTTGTAAAAACGGTCGAAGGCCGCATCGTCAGCAACAAAAAGGGTTTTACTTCCTGTTTTGGATAGCACAGATGTATATCCTACATCATCAATTAATTTAACATAAGTATCAAAATTCCCGCTTGTCTTAAGATAATTGTAGATACTGGCGCCAAGCCATTCCGGCTCTTTGTTATCATACATATAATCATCCTTACAGGAAACAACCCATAAAACACTTATAAGAAGGACACTCGCCATAATAGCTTGATGGACAATTTGTTTCCGAAATCCTTTTTTCATTGTTTGTAGCTATTTAATAAAACTTTGTTTCACTTTATTTTTTAATAAACTTTGTTACTTTATTTCCTTCAGTCTTTAAAAGATATACTCCGGTTTTCAGGGAGCTTACATCCAGCGAATTCATGACTTTTGAACTCATTAACCGGCGCCCTGATAAATCAAAAACTTCAACACGTTGTGGTTTTTCGAAGTTGAAATAGATCATTTTTCGGGCAGGATTAGGGTAAACAAGCAATGCACTTAACTTTTCAATGCTGGCAAATCCCGTTCCCGTTTGTTGCCCGGGCTGGTCAGCAGCCATATCCATTATCATATATCCAAACTGGTCGGTATGTACACTGGAAATACCTCCTGACATCTCGCGTTGTTTCAATATTTTCAGTTTATTATCCCCGGTTGTGTAATACCTGAGCGTAGAAGCAAAGTTGTCTTCTGCCGACAATAAGCCTGCAAAAACAACTGGTTCAGAATAGGTAGAATCATATTCTATTTCTACCGGAGTAGAAGATATTCCGCCACCGTCTCCAGAGCGATTTACTGTTACACGTTTGCCTTCAATATTGCCCTGTCCGGGTTCAATTGCCAAATAATTAATTTCTTCCCCCGACAATTTTGCTGTGATGGACTCTTCACTTTTCAGACACATTTCAAAACCGGAAGTGGTTACATTCCGAATACCGACGGTAAGTGGATAGGCATTATTGTTTGAAGTAATTGTGCAAAAAACAGCGGGCCCTGATGCAAAAGGATCATTAAAATTCACTGTGATCCAGTTACGCGTAACCCCCGAAAATGTATCTGCCTCAGCTTTCAGTCCGCCAAAATCATAAGATCCTGATGGTAAGGCAAGCACAGGAAGTACATCTGATTTTGTTATTTGCGGATTATTCAGATATATCCAGGGATCAAACCAAAATTTAAACAACGTAGCAGAAACATTCGCAACCCTGTTGGTCAACGGAACAACATTATTAAATGTCGGTATTCCTAATACTACCAGGGGAGCAGTTGTATATTTTTCTGAGAAAAACGCCTGATTCCTGTCACCACTATTAATTTTAAAACCTGCCGTCTGTACGGTATCAGCTCCGCCGGTTTGGTAATAGGAAACTTCATTTGAATGAATTAAATCACCTCCAATAGTTTTTAAACTGAGCCGGTATGTTACAGTACCACCTATATCAGGATCCAGTGAATCAAGATAGAATTTTGCAGACATGTCATTGCTGTCATAAATGATACTATATTCGCCACTATTTACCTTTTTTTCCAATTCATACCCCCGGCTAAGTTCTCCGTTTGAATCAGTCCATCCCAAACGAATCATATTAGTTAGTGACAAATAGCGATTGGTTAGCACAGGTGGCGAATAATTCCAGTGTGGAATTACCTGATTGTTGGAATTAAAAGCGATTGCAGAAGTATCTGCAGCATAGTACTTACCTGCAGGTGTTAATGTATCTCCTAAGACCATAGCTCTGCAGTTCTCTACCCAGTC
>DASQZP010000023.1:0-3505 GCA_035638655.1 Bacteroidales bacterium | reverse complement strand
AATGGAATTTAACCTGTCTATCGGGAATCTGAGCATGCGTATGACCGCCGACAGGGTTAATACACATACAGTCAGTAAAAAAGACTTTAGCATACCTGAAAATTACAAACCAATTTCAGGAAATAAGATGAAAGAATTGATTGATACCCTTTTAGATTAACAACTACTGTCTCTTTTGGAATCAGAGTCAAACAAATTGTTTGTACAAACTTCTGCAGTGCATTTTAGCTATTTATAAATTGCCCGCATATTTTTTCTCTTTTAAAATACACTTTCGTAATATTGTGCGTTAAATTTGCTGAAAAAACAGATAATTAATGGGCAAAAAAAATAAAAACACGAAAAAGACATCATTCAGTTTCATAAAAGAAGAACGCTTTAAAATCACTGTGGCTGTATTTATTCTTTTTCTTTCCATCTATATACTGCTGGCATTCACATCCTATTTCTTTACCTGGAAAACTGATCAAAGCTTTGAGTGGTCAAGGGTACTGTCAGGATCAACCCTCAGGGTAGAAAACTGGGCTGGAAAAGCCGGAGCCTGGCTTTCAAATCTATTCCTCAATAAATGGTTTGGTATTGCGTCTTTCGTGGTTCCTTTTCTGCTAATTATTGTTGGTCTCAGATTCTTAAAAATAAGACTGCTCCCTTTAGGAAGAACATTCCGGGTATCCATCGTTGGAGCTATATTATTATCTGTTATCCTGGGTTATTTTAGTACTGCCAGTGAAGGTTTTCTGGGTAGTGGTCCTGGCGGAGCACACGGATACATTATAAGTGAATGGCTGAATGCTTTAATAGGCAGGACAGGCACTGCATTTCTATTGCTATTGGCACTTTTTGCCTTTGTTGTTTTCTCATTTAAGGGTCCTTATGAATGGATTGAAAAAGTGGTGTTCCGCAGCAGTTCATCAGGCAGTAATACATTAAAAAATAAAAAGCCTGCAACTGCAACAGTAAAATCACGTGAAGATATTACCAAAGAAGTGGTAGATGACAGGGTAGACCTGGTTTTTGAAACTCCCGCCCCCTCATCGGAAGAAACCTCAACAGAAGAAGAGATACCTACCGGGGATGACGAAAATTTCACTGTCCGCCAGATAAAAAAAGAGGAAGCGGTCACCACAGAAGAAGAGGCTGATGAAGGACCAAATCTGACCATTGAGAAACCTGTTGTTGAAGAAAATGGCAAGGATAACCTCTCAGTAAATGAATTAGGTGAATATGATCCTACACTGGATCTTTCATCGTATAAACCACCCCCTGTTTCACTGCTTGAAGACCATCACTCAGGAAATTCAGAAGTAAGCAATGAAGAACTTATCAGCAATAAGAACAAGATTGTTGAAACCCTTGCAAATTATAAGATACAGATAGATAAAATTAAAGCGACTATTGGGCCTACTGTTACCTTATATGAAATTGTTCCTGCCCCGGGTATCAGAATCTCAAAAATTAAGAATCTGGAGGATGACATTGCCTTAAGTCTTGCTGCATTGGGTATCAGAATTATTGCCCCAATTCCCGGAAGAGGGACAATTGGTATAGAAGTTCCCAACCAGCAGCCAGAAATAGTCTCGATGAAATCCATTGTCACTTCCCGTAAATTTCAGGAATCAAAATATGACCTGGCAATTGCCATGGGAAAGACCATTTCGAATGAAACATACGTGTTTGACCTTACAAAAATGCCTCACCTCCTGGTTGCGGGCGCAACAGGACAGGGTAAATCTGTTGGTCTCAACGCGATCATTGCTTCCCTGCTGTACAAGAAACATCCGGCCCAGCTGAAATTTGTTCTTATTGATCCAAAGAAAGTTGAACTTACCTTGTACTCCAAGATCGAAAAGCATTTTCTGGCAAAATTACCTGATTCGGATGAAGCGATTATTACAGATACCCAAAAAGTAATCAATACCCTCAATTCGCTGACCATTGAGATGGAGGCCCGACTGGATCTTTTTAAAAAGGCACACGTACGTAATGTGAAAGAATATAACGGTCGTTTTATCAACCGCAAGCTTAATCCTGAGAACGGTCACCGTTTTCTTCCATATATTGTAGTCATTATTGACGAGTTTGCCGATCTGATTATGACAGCCGGCAAGGAAATTGAAACCCCCATTGCAAGGCTGGCCCAGCTTGCCAGGGCAGTTGGTATACATCTGATTATTGCCACACAACGTCCTACCACGAACATTATTACCGGTGTAATAAAAGCAAACTTCCCGGCACGTGTAGCATTCAGGGTTACTTCGATGATTGACTCCCGTACTATTCTGGATGGCCCCGGTGCTAATCAGCTTATTGGGCGCGGTGATATGCTTATTTCAGACGGAGGAGACCTCACCCGCATACAATGTGCTTTTATTGACATACCTGAACTGGACAGAATTACGGAATACATAGGTGGTCAGCAGTCTTATCCTACAGCTTTATACCTCCCGGAATATTCCAGTGAGGAAAGTAATGATCCAGGTGAGGTTGATCTCAGCAAACGAGACAGTATGTTCGAAGAGGCTGCAAGGCTGGTGGTAATCCATCAACAGGGATCTACATCTCTAATTCAGCGTAAATTCTCTATCGGATATAACCGTGCAGGCCGGATTGTTGATCAGCTGGAGGCTGCCGGAATTGTTGGTCCTTTTGAAGGAAGCAAGGCACGCCAGGTGCTCATTCAGGATGAATATTCTTTGGAACAAATTTTGAATGAAATAAGCAAACTTTAAAATTCCTTAAAAAATGATCAAAAGAAATATAGTTTTCCTCCTCTCTCTTTTAACCCTGTCAGTAAGTGTTAAAGCCCAGCAGGACACAAAAGCCGGTGACATACTGGACAAAATGGCCAAAGAAAATGAAACAGTACATTCTCTTAGTGTTGATTTCAGCTATACCAGTAAAAACCAACAAACAGGGGATAATTATTCCCAACAGGGTACCATGGAAATTAAAGGAAAAAAATACAAAGTGAAAATGGATGATAATATTATCTATTTTGACGGTAAAAATATGTGGAATTACCTCCCGGATGAAAAAGAGGTGACAGTTACAAAATTCCAGGAAGGTGACGATGATTTTTTTCTGACAAATCCCAGGAAACTTTTTTCAATCTATAAAAAGGATTTTAAATACCAGTTTGTTTCTGAATTTGCTGCAGGAGACCATGTTCGTTACGAAATAGATTTAATTCCGAAAGACCATGACCAGCCCTATTCCCGTTTCAAATTATTCATTGACAAAAACACCTACCAGCTTGCCGGAATACAGGCATTTGAAAAGAATGGCATGATTCATACTATCGAGCTGAGTAATTTTAAAAAGAATCCTGAATTCAAAGATGAATCTTTTACCTTTAATCCGGCTGGCCATCCTGATGTACGGGTTGAGGATATGAGATTTTAAAAGAACAGTTATTTGAGAGATGAGTAATGAGTTGAGTATAGATTATTTGGGATACTCAATTCGTGCATGATAAATATTCTGCAACTTTTTGATATATATTTCT
>DASQZP010000022.1:0-2041 GCA_035638655.1 Bacteroidales bacterium | reverse complement strand
AATAAATCCGGGCATCCACTACCAGAATACAGCACAGCTTATTCTGCCGGTATGGATTTACGGGCTAACCTGGAAGAGGATATTATTATTGAAACATTGGAAAGGACACTGGTGCCTACTGGACTGTTTATTGAACTGCCTGCCGGATATGAAGCCCAGATTAGACCACGGAGCGGGTTGGCAGCCAGACATGGAATTACCGTGTTGAATACGCCGGGGACAATTGACAGCGATTACCGGGGAGAAATTAAAGTCATTCTGGTTAATCTGTCTAAAGAACCGTTCCGTATTAAAAGCGGTGAGCGAATTTGCCAAATGGTTATTAATCGTCATGAACAAATTTCGTGGGAATCCGTTGAGATTCTCAATGATACTGACAGGGGTGAGGGCGGTTTTGGCCACACCGGAAAACATTAGAGATGAAAAAATTACTATTGATTTTTCTTGTTACTGTATCCCTGACTTCTTTTGGACAGGATACGGAAGACTATAATTACCAGTATGCTCTTACAGAAGCAGCGCGCCAAAAAGTAATTGGGAATTTACAGGATGCTATCATTCTATATAAAAAATGTATTGATGCAAAGCCTGAATCTTCAGTGGCTTATTATGAGCTTGGCTCTATTTATGCCGCTCTAAAAGAGCCGGATCTTGCTGAAGATTATCTGAATAAATCTTACGTCCGTGATCCATCAAATTACTGGTATGTAGTGGCTTATGATCAAATTCTAAAACGTAATGGAAAAGACAAGGAGGCCATAAAAATATGTCGGAAATATCTTAAGGAAGATAAAGATTCCCGCATTCTGTTTAATATATCCGAGAGCCTGGTGGCGATGAAGAAATATAAAAAGGCCGTTAAAGTACTGAATAGTATTGAAAAAAGGAATGGTTTATCGGAGATGGTATCCTTAAAAAAGGTTGAAATTTATAAAAAATGGGGAAAATTCGATGAGGGCCTTTCCGAGCTAATGAAACTGAGGGGTAATATGCCTGAAGCACCGGAATTTAATATTCTCGTGGCTGAATACCTTGAAGAAGGAGGGAGAAAGGACGAAGCGATAAATTATTATAAGAAGGCTTTCGAATTGGATTCAACAAATATTTATGCCATTACAAACCTCGCTGATTACTATAATCAAAATGGCTTTACAGAGAAAGGCTATTATTACCTGGGCAAGGCCTTCTCGCTCGACCAGATTAATGTTTCAAAGAAATTGAACACGATGATGTTCTTTTTAAAAAATGACAGCCTGATGAATGCCGATAGTACCAGGATTGGGCAGCTTGTGCAGGAACTTGTTACAAAATATCCGGAGAATTACGATATCAACACTGTGGCCTACGATTTTTACAACAAGACAGACCAGGTTAATAAGGCCTACACGATCATAGAAAAGTTGTTGATGCTAAAAACGGATAATTATGTTCTTTATCAACAGGCGTTGTTCAAAGCCAGCCGTTTAGGAAAATATGATGATATTGTGAAATATGGGAATGAAGCTCTTAGGTATTTCCCTAATAAGCCTGAGCTTAAGCTGTTTATTGGTATCGCATTGTATCAAAAAGGATCGTATGAAAAGTCACTTGAAACCCTTCAATCGGGCTACAACCCTGAACTTAATAGCGGCCTTAAGACACAATACCTGACATTCCTTGGTGAATCTGCTTACAGGAGCGGCAATTATGATGATTCGTTTGCTTATTTTGATGCTTTGCTTGCCCTGGATCCGGATAATCTTATGATAAAAAATAACTACAGCTATTATATGGCTACGGCCGCTATTGATCTGAAGAAGGCCAGGAAACTTAGTGGGGAAACTATTCAGAAAGATCCTGAAAATGGCACTTTCCTGGACACTTACGGATGGATACTTTTTAAATCGGGAGATTATGTCCAGGCAAAGATCTACCTTGAGAAAGCCATCAAGAATAGTACAGGTAATTCAGAAATTTCATTTCATTACGCAGAAGTCCTTTATAAGCTGGGAGACAGGGATTTAGCTCTTACGTGGTTCGAAAAGGCCAGGGATGAAGGCAT
>DASQZP010000021.1:0-3906 GCA_035638655.1 Bacteroidales bacterium | reverse complement strand
TCCTTTCTCTTATTCTGGTGGGTAGCGGAACAATATTCTTTAGTATTCAGCAGTATAAAAACCGGCACAATGAAATATTAAGTGAGAAAATACAGTCAGTTTATATTGAACTGGTTCATAAGCTTGAATATGAACAGAAACTTACACCTGACTGGAGTGATGCCACTTATGATAATCTTGATGAGTTGCTGCAGAAGTTTTCAAATGTCTTTTATACAGATATTAATCTTTACGACAAGCAGGGTAAATTACTGGCTACTTCGCGTCCGGGTATTTTTAATAAGGAACTGGTGGGAGCCCGTATGAATCCTGCAGCTTATGTAGAACTGGTACTGAATGAGAAAGCCGAATACATCCATAATGAACGAATCGGAAGTTTGAATTATATGTCAGCGTATGTGCCTTTCATTAATAGTGAAAATGAGCTGCTTGCTTATCTTAACCTGCCATATTTCACACGACAGAATGTATGGTCAAAGGAACTTTCTTCTCTTGTCGCAACAATTGTGAATGTTTATGTATTATTGATATTACTATCTATCGGAATTGCTGTGTTCATCTCTGAGAAAATTACCCTTCCGCTTAGGATGATTCAACTTAAATTCAGCGAAATTGAGCTTGGGAAAAAATATGAAAAGATTTACTACCCCAAGAATGATGAGATTGGCAGTCTGGTAAGGGAATACAACCGCATGGTAGAAGAACTCGAAAAAAGTATCGAATTGCTTGCCAGGAGCGAGCGGGAATCTGCATGGCGTGAGATGGCCAAGCAAATAGCCCATGAGATAAAAAATCCGCTGACTCCCATGAGACTCAACGTGCAGCACTTGCAAAGAGCCTGGAAAGACAGTCGGGAGGATAAAGAGAAATATATTGACCGTGTATCCAAAACGATTATTGAGCAAATTGATAATCTTTCGGCAATTGCTACAGAATTTTCAAACTTCGCAAAAATGCCGCGTGCAACGAATAAAAAGATCAACTTGCTTGAAGTTATTTCTTCGGTTCTCCAGTTATATGAAAATAATGAAGACATTAATTTACAATTAATAACCAGTAAACTTTCCGAAAAAATTGAAGTCTATGCCGATAAAGAACAGCTTAACCGGGTATTCGTAAATTTGATAACAAATGGGATTCAGTCTGTCCCTGAGGGTAGAAAAGTAATGATCATTGTTGAAGTTCTGACTAAAGAGAATAATGCAGAGGTAAGAATAACAGATAACGGCAGAGGTATCCCTGAAGAACTACAGGAAAAACTGTTTCAGCCAAATTTCACTACTAAATCTGCCGGCATGGGGCTGGGACTGGCCATTGTGAAAAACATCCTGATCAACGCCGGAGGTTCTATTGACTATATAACACAACTACATCAAGGCACTACTTTTATTGTAAGATTACCTCTGTTATGACCGGGATTGATGAGAAAAACTTATTATCTTAACTCGTTATAAATAACATTGCGATTTAAATCTAATAGCTACTGATCGTTATAAATTCCTGTTTGGAAGAAGAAGCTCTTTAATCAATAAAAGATGTATTTTGTAAAATAATTCACTGAAAATGTATTTTTTATTTATCTATATCAGTTCATTTTTTATATTTGTTATAGGAAATGAATATTAAGATAAATCAATTTGCGGATATTAAAGACCTATATAGTTAGTTTCATCGTTTGCAGTGTTCTTCTTTCTACCGGGGGGTGGGCCTTGGGACAGCCTGTTAATGAGTACATTAAGGTTAAAAGGGTGCTGGGTTTCGATAAATACAATGCTGATAGTATTGTTGTTAATTCGTCTGCAGGAATAGAAACTCATGATACAATTCTGCTTTTTCAGATGAGTGGAATAGAGATTGATGCCAGCGATCAGGTTGCCAATTTAAATAGTAGTGGCAATTATGAATTTTTGCTGGTGGGGAGCGTACCAAATGATTCTGTGGTGATTTTTGCTTCTCCTTTGGCAAGAACTTATAATGATAATGAATTGATTCAGGCTATAAAAGTTCCTGGTTACAAAAATTATACAACAACTAAGGATATTACTGTTCCTAAATGGGATGGATCAATCGGTGGTATACTTGCACTGATTGTGTCAGATACTTTATTTTTATATCATGATATTGATGTAAGTGGTTCAGGCTTTAGGGGGGCTTCTCTGGATACAGTGGATTTTCCTAATGTGTGTGCTTCAAATTTATCAGGATATGATAAAAATTATTACCTGGAGGATGCTTCTGATACAGCTGCTCATAAAGGTGAGGGAGCGGTAATTGTTTCATTCCCATACACACGCGGAAAAAGATTTGTACAACAGGGAGGAGGCGGTGGTAATGGCCGGTTCTCCGGTGGTGGCGGTGGTGGTAACTTCGGCAAAGGAGGCCGCGGAGGGCGTGAATATCAAGCTTGTTCAGATAGTATTGCTGGTGGCCAGGGGGGGGGATTATTTCCTAATTCGTGGTATTCCAACACTCAAAATTCTGTTTATATGGGGGGAGGAGGAGGCACCAGTACTCAGAATCTAACGTTGAACAAATTTGCCACTGCCGGAGCCAACGGGGGTGGTATTGTTATCATAATGGCGAGGGTACTTGCAGGCAACGGGCATATTATTAAAGCTAACGGAGGTAGTATTATTGAGGTTGCTACTGCAGGTGGTGGTGGCGGCGGCGGTGGCGGTGCTATTATACTTGATGCAGGTGGTATAATTGGTACTGTTACACTACAGGTAAAAGGGGGAAAAGGTGGAGATTCCAATTTTCATGATGGTGAACGTACCGGATCCGGTGGTGGAGGTGGTGGTGGTATAATCTGGTTACGTGAAATGCAAACAGAAAAGTTGGATGCCAGCGGCGGTTTAAACGGAGATGCTTACCCGGATTACAGAGGATATCCGGGAAATCCAGGAACATTATTCACCGGACTTAAAATTCCACTTACCGGATTTCTTTATAATATATTATCCGCCGATCAGGTAATTTGCCAGAATACTGTGCCGGTAACTATTGAGGGAAGTGAAGCAAAAGGCGGAGATGGAAATTATAGTTATGAATGGATTCAATCTGTTGATCTTTCCGTCTGGTCTACTATTATCGGAGCCTCTGGTCCGTCCTATCAACCACCTGCTCTTTCAGATACAACATTTTATCGCAGAATTGTAACTTCGCATCTGCCGGATTTGCCTTTAGCAGAGATCGTGGATACTTCCAGGGTGATGGCAGTGAATGTTATCCCTGCTATACAAAATAATGCTATTGCCGGTGATGATACTGTTTGTTTTAATGATGCACCAGTTGCACTTAAAGGTTCCGGAACTTTATCGGGTGGTTACCAGGGATATACATATCAGTGGATCAGTCAGACCACGGGGGCAACAACCTGGAATAATGAGGGGAGCAATCAGGACAGCCTGACTTACCAACCACCCCCATTAACCTTAACTACCCGTTACAGGCGTGTGGTAACTTCATATGAAGTCTGCGTGGATACCAGTAATGAGGTGGAAGTAACAGTGCTGGATACTATTTCAAATAACATTGTTGCAGCCGATCATATCATTTGCAACAATGATCAGCCGGATAAGCTCACAGGAAATGCTCTTTCTGGTGGCGATGGAACTTATTCTTTATTCTGGCAGCAGAGTAACACAGGAACCAACTGGAGTACCATTCCCGGAACAACTGATGAGGCTGATTATCTCCCTCCTGTACTACATGATACAACTTATTACAGGAGAATCGCTTTGTCGGGTTCACAGGATGCTTGTATAGATACAAGCAATCATGTAGTAGTGGATGTACTGTCATCTTTGACCAACAATTCTATATCTTCATCACAATTGCTATGTGAAAATGATACAGCTGAGACGCTGAACGGTGTTATGCCTGATGGGGGAGACGGTTCTTATA
>DASQZP010000020.1:0-5010 GCA_035638655.1 Bacteroidales bacterium | reverse complement strand
GAACAATTCCTGTGTTTCCTCTTTATGACCAGCCTTTTCGATAATAATATATTCCGGTTCAACAGTCAGAATATGTGCATTATTGTTTCTGATAAGCATCTCGACGTTTGTACCATTGGCAAAAGCCTGGGTTGGAACTTTGTACAGGGCAATTTCCTGATGAACAATCTCATGTTCCTCGTGGGCAAATGCCTTTAGCACACCGATTTGTTTTTCTATCTGTCTGACCACTTTTTCGGCCTGCTCAGGAGTTACCTGTACCACAATAGTATACCTGTAAACGCCTCTTACTTCAGATTCAGAAGCATTTATACTATCAAGGTTGATTTTCCTGCGTGTAAAAATACTTGTTATACGATGCAGCAAACCGATTTTATTTTCGGTGAAAATGGATAATGTGTATTCTCTTTCCATAACTGTTATCTATTATCTTCTGTTAATCTTTGGTGAACAAACTACTTGACTGTATTTACTCAAGCCTCATTTCGGAGACTGTTCCTCCGGAAGGAACCATCGGGAAAACGTTTTCCTCCTTTTCCACCACTACTTCAAGCAGATAAGGACCCTTGTGGTTTAGCATTTCCGAGATAGCATCATCAAGGTTATCCCGGCTTGATACTTTCTTGCCTTCAATACCATATCCTCTGGCAATAGTTATAAAATCAGGATTATTAAGTTCAACCATTGAATATCTCTTGTCAAAAAAGAGGTCTTGCCATTGTCTTACCATACCCAGAAAACCATTATTCAACAGAATAATTTTAACAGCTGCATTTGTTTGTTTGATTGTTCCCAGCTCCTGAATGGTCATCTGGAAACCACCATCGCCAATAAATGCAACAACCTCTCTTTCGTCACCAATAGCGAGTTTTGCACCAACAGAGGCAGGCAATCCAAAGCCCATCGTACCCAATCCACCTGAGGTGATCAGGCTGTAGGGTTTATTAAAATGATAATACCTTGCAGCACTCATCTGGTGCTGTCCGACATCAGTAACCACAATAGCCTCACCGTTGGTACGGACAGAAATTTTATTGATCACTTCTCCCATCTTCGGAAGCTCACTGGAAGAA
Organism: Bacteroidales bacterium; assembly: GCA_035638655.1. Taxonomy (GTDB): domain Bacteria; phylum Bacteroidota; class Bacteroidia; order Bacteroidales; family DASQZP01; genus DASQZP01. The sequence continues at coordinate 3,937 of DASQZP010000020.1, read as the reverse complement.
TACAAGTCATTCTGAATGATCTTATCGTATTCAAGTTTTTTGTATTCTTCAAACTTTTTAATCCAGTCAGGATATGTTTTTTCCTTCACCTCATGCGTCAGATCAATAAGAGCCTGTCTGGCATCAGAGTTGATTGCCACATGAGTCTTAACATTTTTATTAATCTCGGCAGGATCAATTTCAACATGAATAATTTTGGCCTGTTTGGCATAAGTATCAAGGTTACCTGTGACCCGGTCATCAAAACGCATTCCGATGGCAATCAACACATCACATTCATTGGTAGCCTTGTTTGGCCCGTAATTGCCATGCATACCGAGCATTCCCATAAACAATTCATGGTTAGACGGGAAGGCAGATAATCCGAGCAGTGTAGAAGCTACCGGTATACCGGACTTCTCGATGAAGGTTAGAAATTCCTCCTGGGCACCTGAAAGAAGAACGCCCTGACCTACAAGGACGAGTGGTCTTTCGGCTTCATTAATAAGTTTTGCGGCATCTTCTACATCCTTTGAGTTAAGTTTCGGATAAGGGATATAACTCCTGATCCTTGATATTTTTTCATACTTATAGTCAAAGTTTGCAAATTGTGCATCTTTGGTTATATCGATCAGTACAGGTCCGGGTCTGCCGGTATTGGCAAAGAAAAAAGCCTTAGCCAGGGCTTCAGGTATTTCTTCCGGGCGGGTTACCTGGAAATTCCATTTGGTAACCGGCATTGAAATACTCATCACATCAGTTTCCTGGAAAGCATCTGTTCCCAGAAATGAACCAGCAACCTGACCGGTAATACACACCAGTGGCGTAGAATCGAGAAAAGCATCTGCCAGGCCCGTGATCAGATTTGTCGCCCCGGGTCCCGAAGTAGCAAAGCAGACGCCGGTCTTTTTGGTAATGCGGGCAAATCCCTGAGCAGCATGGACTGCGCCCTGCTCATGCCTTACCATAATATGGTTCAGCTTGTCCTGATGGTTATACAGCGCATCATAGACCGGCATAATGGCTCCGCCTACATATCCGAAAACCGTATCGACTTCCTCTTCAATAAGAGAAAGAATTACTGCTTCTGCACCTGTAAGATTAACTGTTTTTGTCAAATCCTGCTTTCCGTTGGTTTGCATGGAAGCCTGTGTTTGGGTCTGTGTTTCCATATTTTCTCAGTTTTTATGGTTAGCACTTACATTTATATTCATGATTAAACAATTCTGATTCCTCCCTGATCAGCAGAAGTAACCAGTTTGGCATATGCCCTTAGGGCTGTTGAAACCCGGCGTTGCCTTTCTGAAGGCTTATATGCTTCGGCACCACGGGTTTCTTCTTCTTTTCTTCGCCTGTTGATTTCTTCCTCAGGAATCATAAGATTAATAGTTCTTTCCGGTATATTTATTTCAATTGGGTCGCCATCGCGGAGGAGGGCAATTTCACCACCGGCAGCTGCTTCAGGAGAAATATGTCCGATAGACAACCCGGATGTTCCACCTGAAAAACGGCCATCTGTAATCAAAGCACAGGCCCTGCCCAGCTTTTTTGATTTAATATAGGAAGTAGGATACAGCATTTCCTGCATTCCCGGGCCTCCCTTAGGCCCTTCATAGCGGATCACCACTACATCACCTGCCTGGACCTTATCCCCCAGAATACCTTCGCAGGCCTCATCCTGGGAATCGAAAACTACTGCTTTGCCTTTGAATTTCAGTATTGATTCATCTACACCCGCCGTTTTTACAATGCACCCTTTTCTGGCAATATTGCCTTTCAGCACTGCTAATCCGCCATCGGCGCTGTAAGCATGTTCAATATCCCTGATACATCCTTTTGCACGGTCAGTATCGAGCGCATCATATTCATACTTCTGCGATCCCATTTTCAGATTGCGATATCCACCGGGAGCACTCTTAAAAAGCTTTACAGCCTCAGGGGAATCACTTTCACCGGTAATGTGATACTTTTCTATTGCCTCTTTCAGTGTCAGGCTGTCAACGCGTTGCACAGAAGTATTCAGCAATCCACCTTCAGCCAGTTCGCCCATGATGGAAAGAATTCCTCCAGCTCTGTTCACATCCTGAATATGATAATTTGAATTGGGTGATACTTTACAAAGAACGGGGGTATTACGGGATAACTCATCAATATCATCCATATTAAACTGAACTCCGGCTTCATGTGCCACTGCCAGTAAATGAAGCACCGTATTAGTTGATCCGCCCATGGCAATATCCAGACGCATGGCATTCATGAAAGCCTCTTTTGTTGCAATGGACCTTGGGAGCACACTTTCATCACCTTCCAGGTAATATTTTTTGGTATTGGTAACAATTGTTTTAGCAGCTTGTTCAAAGAGTCTGATGCGATTGGCATGGGTGGCAACGATGGTGCCGTTTCCGGGAAGTGCCAGGCCTATGGCTTCATTCAAACAGTTCATGGAATTCGCGGTAAACATTCCTGAACAGGAACCGCAGGTTGGACAGGCATTTTTCTCAACCTGTCCAAGCAATTGATCGTCCACCTCAGGATCAGCCGCCATAACCATTGCATCCACAAGGTCGTAACTATTGTTACCAACAACGCCTGCTTCCATCGGACCACCAGATACAAAAACGGCGGGTATGTTCAATCGCATAGCCGCCATCAGCATTCCCGGGGTGATCTTGTCACAGTTTGAAATGCAAATCATCCCGTCAACCTGATGCGCATTACACATATATTCAACACTGTCAGCGATCAAGTCGCGGGAAGGAAGAGAATAAAGCATGCCGTCATGTCCCATGGCAATTCCATCATCTACGGCAATAGTATTGAACTCAGCCGCAAAACATCCCTGCTGTTCAATCAAACTCTTAACGCGTTGACCAATGTCATGAAGATGAACATGTCCGGGTACAAATTGAGTAAATGAATTGACAATGGCAATAACCGGCTGGTCAAATTGTTCCTCCTTCATGCCGTTAGCCCTCCAAAGGCTGCGGGCTCCGGCCATCCTTCTCCCTTTTGTTGTTGTTGCACTGCGCAGTTGTGACATTTTTTCAGTATTCTTTTAAATAATAAAACCATAATTAAAAAAGCCTTTCCCGGAATTAGTGAGAAAGGCTTTTCGTAAAATCATATATACAGCGTCCTCACCTCATCTTTGTTGACAAGACCACAAGAATAATAAGATGGACGAGAAAGCTTTTTGTTAAAAACATAACTTCAATAAGATTAACATTTTATATTCTAAAACATAATTTAAGTAATTTCTTTAAAGCCAACATTTTAAGTGACTGAAATAACGATATGTTTTACAACAGCAAATATAGAGATTAATCTTTTAAAACAAAACATTTTTGAAAATAAAAAAGCATTTTTTTAAAGATTTATTTGTCTTCTATTTCAGGCACAAGGTTAATAGACTGAATTACTGAGTTATAGAAACACCCTTATTCAAGGCAATTCTTTGTTCTGCTGCTTGTAAAATCGTTTCCAGCAAAGAAGCATAAGATACGTTGCTGAATCCCGCCATTTTTGCCAGGTGACCATCCCAGCACCAGCCGGGATTTGGATTTACTTCCAGTAATTTAGGTATCCCGTTTGCATCAAGCCGCCAGTCGAAGCGGCAATAATCCCTGCATTCAAGCCTTTCTGACAGCTTCAGGCAATATTCAATGATATTTTTCTCTGTTTGCTCGGGCAAATCAGCCGGAATAGATTTTAGTTTCTGGAAATAAGGAGAACCGGGCAGCCATTTGGCTTCGTAACCACAAATTTTAGGCAACTCTGGGGGTAATTGGGAATAATCCTCTTCAACAATAGGCAATACAGTATATGATTCCGGAGGATTCCCGATAACACCGACACTTATTTCTTTGCCGGTGAGAAATTCTTCAACCAGCACAGGCTTTTCATATCCAAACTTCTTACGAATTTCAAGAATGGCATCATTCAGTTCCTCGATCGTATA
>DASQZP010000019.1:0-3121 GCA_035638655.1 Bacteroidales bacterium | reverse complement strand
TACATCATTATGGATTCAGATAAGAATGTTACAGCCAGCTTTTCACTGATTCCCACTTTTACGCTGTCAACAAATGCCACAAACGGATCCATTGCAATCGATCCTTCCAGTGACACCTTTGAAAAAGGTACATTGGTCACTGTAACTGCTATTCCGGATGATGGCTACGAATTTAGCGAATGGAACGGCGACCTTTCTGGTTCTGTAAACCCCGAAACAATTACCATTGATGAAAATAAAGACATAACAGCAGTATTTGCCATAATAACTAGCGTAAATGATGCATTGAAGAATAGTCCGGTGGAGCATATGCTGGTACAAAATTATCCGAACCCATTCTCTGATAAAACAACGATTCATTATCATTTGAATGAGACAGGGCATATAAAGCTTTCCATTTATAATTCTTTCGGACAACCAGTGGCCGTGCTTGTGGATAAAAAGCAGAATGCCGGTTACCATTCGACTGATTGGTATGCCAGAGACAAAAATGGAAGAAAGTTATCTGAAGGAGTATATTTTTATCAATTGGAAACCAGTATGCATGCAGTCCACACAAGAAAATTAATTTTAATGAGATAATGTTCAATAAAAAAATTATGAGATTATATCTTTACCATATTGTTGCCTCCCTGTGTATGGTGCTGTTTGCCAATTTTCTGCAGGCGCAACCTCCTGAAGGTTTTACCTGGCAGGATGTCAAGTCTGTTGATTTTGGTTCAGGAGCCAATCATTTTACAATAGAGGCAGCCTCTGCCGGTTTGGGAGGAGAAGTTGAACTGCATCTGGATGCAGCTGATGGTATAGTTATCGGCCGTACTTTCTTCCACCAAACAGGTAGTCCGACTCATTTTATGAAGTATGAATGTGACTTAAGTCAAACTGTAAGCGGAACTCATGATGTATTTATGAACTTCCTGGACTACGCTGAATCTAAAACAGAAGAAACGCTAAACATTGGCGATTTTCAATTTACCCTTGTTGAAGAATCACCTGTCAAGCAGGTAGATAGCCTCCATGTTTATCCACCTGTGCCCGGTTTAGAGCCGTCGCCCTACTATGAGATACAGATACAGAAGGTAAGCGAACTTAATTCGGATAACCTGGCCGATGTCACTAACTGGGAAACCGCTTTTGCCTGGTTTACTCAATGTAAGCAAGATGAAACGGGATACTATTCACATTATATTGGTGGCTGGAGTGATACATACACTAATTTCGAACTGGACCCAAATACGCCCATCGTAGTAAAAATCACGCGCAGAACTGATATCTCTGACGGTGCCCCTTCAGGCCCAATCACCTCGGCGGCGGTTCATCCGGCTCGTAAGGTAGACTCATGCAAAGTAATCAATGGAGCAGTGTACATCATTATGAGCAATCCGGCACTGGTTGCTGTTGATATTGATGGTCAGATGGATACCCGGAAATCACCAAGAGCCTTACCCTCAGGATGGGGTAGCGATTCTTTTCCTTACAGCAGTAAAGAAAAAGGGGCGCATTCCGTAACCATTTTTGCGAATCCTTTCATCAAAGACAAACCCAATCCCGACGATCCGGGAGTATTAGTAGTAAAGGCAGGAGAAAAAATTCCGGATAACCTCGACCAGGTCAGTGAGAACATTATCTATTTTGAACCCGGAATACACAAAGCATCCGTAGATGTTAATGCCCAGGGTGATCTTGTTGAACGTAATTGGGAAGAAAAAGATATCATTCATTTAGGAAATAATAAAAGTTATTACATACCGGGTGATGCCATTGTTTACGGCAATTTCCGCTCAGACGACGGAGCAAATATACGTGTGTATGGTCATGGAGTTATTTCAGGTCTGAAAATCATGCACTTTTCGGCTTTCGAAGAGCTTGGAATAACAGTCGATGAATGGAAGCAACGGGGTATTGTTATAGAAAAAGCAAAAAATTGCCATGTAGAAGGAATTACTATGGAAAATCCGGGTTTTCATACTTTTGGTTTCCACGCGGAAACCTCAGACGTGTACCAGCCAAGTAGTATAACATGGACTAAGATGATCGGATGGCGTCCGAATAGCGATGGACTTTCAGTTAGTGGTAATTTGTTCGTAGAAGACTGCTTTATACGCAGCCAGGATGACGGGATATACAGTGGTGGGGCTAAACCAATTCGCCGTTGCGTTTTCTGGCACGATGTGAATGGCCAGACCTTTAGGGGTGATTTTATGACACGCAGAATTAAGAATGATTATTCTGCGGGTATGCCTCAGCAATTAGTAGCAGAGGATATTGATATAATATATGCACGCGGAGTTTTCAATACTTCCGATAATGGTTTTGGAATTATTGGAGTTGGAGGAGGCAGTGATAACGAAACACTTCCCGACGGAACTGAGAATACGGGTCAAATGTTCATTTTCAGAAACATTAAAATATCGGATCCTTTGCCAACCCGTAATTTGCTTTCTTTCGACACGAAAGACGAGAAAGAACTCAAATATGACAAAAAAGGTGATTATGCCGGCATTCGTTTCGAAAATATCGATTATCAGGGAAAACAGATTTTTGGTTGGAGAGATCAATTGGATGGGAGCCCCGAGGCAGCCCTGCGAAATTTTGTTTTCGACAATGTTTCCATTGATGGTGAAAAAATAGATGCAAACTATGTGAATGATCCTGCATCATGCATCAAAAATTATGTTTCCGACTTCACTTTTAGATTGCGCGATACGATTTCTTCAACCGGTCACGTATTAATCAGAACTGCTACAAATGGTTCAATTAAACTTGAGAACACCCAGGATTCCAATGAGATTACAGTCATAGCAATCCCCGGTGAAGGATACAGATTCAGTGGCTGGAGTGGCGATCTGAGTGTAAGTGACAGCATAGCTACAATTATTATGGATGAGGATAAAGCAATTACCGCCAATTTCAGCCTTATTACATACAGCATTGACACAACAGCTACCAATGGAACTATAATTTTTGAACCAGCGGGGAATGATTACTTGCCCGGCACCAAGGTTACTGCAAAAGCAGTTGGAAACCTTGGTTATGGCTTTGATGCCTGGAGCGGTGACCTTGAAGGAACTGATAATCCAATTACGCTGTTAATGGACGGCAACAAAACTATTTCAGCAAG
>DASQZP010000018.1:0-2334 GCA_035638655.1 Bacteroidales bacterium | reverse complement strand
GAATTTAATGAATTTCTGATCATGGCCAGTTATTCCAAATTTGATTTCGCTCCAAAATCTATATTTAAAAATGATATTAAACTAAATTAACAGACAATCAAATTCTCTATGGAAGAATTCTTCGAATTATAGGGGAATAATCAGCACCAGATTTTAGGATAATAGAAGAATATAATTTATCTATAACAATTTAAAGGAGGTTTTTGTTATGAAAAAGATTTTATTACAAATTATAGTTGGCTGTTTTTTTATCTTTATTCTTTCTATTCAAGCCTATGCTCATTGTGAAATACCTTGTGGAATATATGACGATGAGATGCGAATTAAAATAATTAATGAACATATTGTAACCGTTGAGAAGTCCATGAAGCAGATTATAGAGCTTGAAAAGGACGAACATCATAATTCCAATCAATTAGTTCGTTGGATTATGAATAAGGAACATCATGCCGATGAAATTCAGGAGATTGTTTCTCAATATTTTATGACTCAGCGAATCAAGTTGGACATGGAAAACTATGAAAAGCAACTTGGTTTTCTGCATCAGATGCTTATTTACAGCATGAAATGTAAACAGACGACCGATTTAAACAATGTAACTAAATTGAAAAGTATAGTTGATGATTTTGAGGCACTCTATTTCAAAAAGAAATAAGGTGTTTTATTTTTAGGTGTCCATATTTATATAGAAATTTTAGCGAACTAAAATAATTCAGATTATATTTTTAGTCAGTAGAATCCAATTAAGATTTGAATAGATTCAGTTGTATATGACCACTAGTAATTTTGTTTTTGTAACCAATTTCTTCGAGAGCATGTAAAATAGGCATTTTTTCAAAAAGAGTAATACTTAAAATCTTTAAAATTTTGTAGATACTCAGATCTAAATTCATTCGTTTCTGGAATAATCCGACCGTTATTCAGCGATGTCTATATTTCCGGCGTAGCGTCCGACGACCGCATCATCCACGCAATTTTCCAACTCTTTCTCCGTTGCCGATTTACGCTCTTTCAAAGCATCAAGAGGACAGATAAACTCATTTCCGGCATTATCCTTAACCCGCACCCAGACGTCTTTTTTTTCTTTTTCGGACATTTTTCCCCCTTTTAGTGTTTAAGTTAAAATGGATTGCAAAAAGTTATTCTGTATCATAACTTACTTAATATCTAAATTATGTAAACAAAATAAGAAAAGATGTTTGGGTCTATTTATACATCATAGCTGATTCAGATGCATTTTCATAAATCTTCTATGATTGAAATAGAAATCAATTAGAAAATTTCCTTTTTTCCCTTTGGAAAGCTGATAAAACCCCATCGACTATTACTCATGAATAATATAATATTAAAGTTCGTAAAATTGCAATTGGGAAGATAGTCTTTCAAAAGGAAACATCGTATGACTCATCCAAAAATTTTACGACTGATTTTGGGCGATCAGTTAAATGAACATCATTCATGGTTTCAAAAAATACATGACAACGTCACCTATTTGTTAATGGAAATTCGGCAGGAGACCGACTACGTCAAACACCACGTTCAAAAGGTGGCATCTTTTTTTGCAGCAATGCGAGCGTTTTCCCGTCGGCTGATACAGCTGGGCCACAGACTCATTTATATTCCTATGGATGATCCGTCCAATGCCCAAAATTTTGAATACAATCTGAAACAGCTCATTCTAAAAGAAAAATTCACACACTTTGAGTACTTGCTGCCGGATGAGGTTCGCCTCGATGAAGAACTTAAAACCATCGCTGGTAAATTGGGGATTCCTCACCAGGTCCAAGATACCGAACATTTTTTAACCCAACGACAGGATGTCAAGGAGTTTTTTAAAGATAAAAAACAGTATATTATGGAATCTTTTTATCGGTTCATGCGTAAGAAGCACAATATCCTTATGGATGGTAACAAACCTGTTGGCGGAAAATGGAACTTTGATCAGAGCAACCGTCGCCGCTATGATACCAGAGTATCCATACCTAAACCGATCACATTTAGCAATAATGTTGCCGATATCAACGAAATGATTGAAAAAGCAAAGATTAAAACATTCGGGGACATCCTGCCGGAACAATTGATCTGGCCGGTTAACCGGTCACAGGCAATTGCTTCCTTAAATGATTTTTTAACCAACCGGTTGCCACACTTCGGTACCTATCAAGATGCCATGACCCGCCAGAGCTGGAGTGTCTTTCACTCCCGATTGTCCTTTGTGCTCAACACCAAAATACTTCATCCCATGGAGGTTATTCAGGCTGCCATTGACACCTGGAAAGAAAACAAAGAACTTATTGGTATTCAACAAATAGAAGGTTTCATTCGCCAGATTCT
>DASQZP010000017.1:0-3225 GCA_035638655.1 Bacteroidales bacterium | reverse complement strand
GGAAATATCAAAAAGGAAACTTCTAAAATTAATGTTGTAATCAAGCAGGCATTGCAACAAATAGAGGAAGCAGGGAAAAGAGAAGACAGCCTTAGTGGGGTGCCCTCAGGATTTACCAAACTGGATCGTATGACTTCCGGCTGGCAACGGTCTGACCTGATTATCCTGGCTGCCCGCCCATCAATGGGTAAAACAGCCTTCGTGCTTTCTATGGCACGTAATATGGCGGTTGATCACAATCGGGGAGTAGCACTTTTTTCTCTTGAGATGTCTTCCGTACAGTTAGTAAACAGACTTATTGTGGCGGAGACCGAATTGTCTTCAGAAAAAATCAGAAACGGGAAACTGGAAGATTTTGAATGGCAACAGTTGGAATATAAAATCAAAGATTTGACAGATGCTCCGATTTTTATAGACGATACACCCGCTATTTCGGTATTTGAACTACGGGCTAAACTTCGTCGACTGAGCATGAAGCATGACATTGATGTGGTTATTATTGACTACCTGCAGTTGATGACAGGTTCCAGCGATGCAGGAAGCCGTGAGCAGGAAGTGAGTCAGATATCCCGGTCACTTAAAGCCATAGCCAAGGAGTTAAATGTTCCTGTCATTGCATTGTCCCAGCTTAACCGTTCGGTTGAGATGCGGAGTGGCAGTAAGCGACCCCAGTTATCCGACTTGAGGGAATCGGGTGCTATTGAGCAGGATGCTGATATTGTGATGTTTATTCACCGTCCTGAAAAATATGGTATCATGCATGATGAAGAAGGAAATTCCATGCAGGGAATTGCTGAAATCATTGTGGCAAAACATCGTAATGGTGCTATTGGTGATGTAGTCCTCAGATTCAGGGATAAATTTGCCCAGTTTACTGACCTGGAAGATATTCCAGTGGATGAAGATGGTTCTAATTTTGCAATTACTGTTGGCTCAAAAATGAATAATGACCCGGGTGACTCCTTTGGCGGTGATAAATTTGATATAGGACGGAATAATAACTTTGACGAAGAAACCCCGTTCTAGCCGGCATATTAATTTGGATCATTTGAAATCAGTATCCTGGCTGTTAAAAAATTTCTGTTAATTGTATTAATTGTTCTATCTCAAAGGTTGGTTTTTCAGTTATATGATTTCTGCCGGGATTAAAAAAAACCTGATCAAGCCCGAAATTTTTAGCACCCTGTATGTCAGTTTCCGGATCATCACCTACCATAATACTTTCGGTTTTCCTTGCATTTACTGAATTCAGACAATAAGCAAAAATACCCGGATGCGGTTTTTGATATCCTGCATTCTCGGAAGTAAATACTTTCCGGAAATAAGGTGAGAGTCCTGCATTTTCCATCTTAATGAACTGAACTTCGTTAAAACCGTTGGTAATAATATACAGTTGATATTTAGATTTTAAATATTCAAGTACTTTGATGGCATCAGGAAAGAGTGCAGTTTTTTTCGGACTCAGGTCAATATATTCATCCCCTATTTTTTTGGCCAGGTCTTCACTGTCAATGCCGAATTCTTTAAGTGTGAGATAAAAACGTTTTGTACGAAGTACTTTTTTCTTAATTTTGCCTTGACGGTATGCCATCCATAAACGTTCATTATGTTTGTGATAAGCAGTTAAAAATGTGTCAAAATCATTAAAATAATAATGCAGGTCATGTTTTTTAAAGATATCCTGAAAGGCACTTCTGGCATTGGTTTCAAAATCCCACAGTGTGCGATCGAGGTCAAAAAACAAATGCGTATACTTTTTAGATGACATATATAAAAAAATAAAAATTAATTTTCCATGATCAGGACAGAACCGGCAAATTTACAGCTTTCTTTTGAATTTGCTAATGGTCTGTCAATTGTATTGTGATTCAATTCATTAAAAAAACATTTTATTTTGAAATTTAAAGATTTTAATTTTCATGACAGTGTTGAGGAAGGGCTGGAGTCAATTGGATTTGATGTTCCCACCCCAGTGCAGGAAAAGGCTATTCCTGTCATATTAAATAATCTCGACCTGATTGCCTGCGCTCAAACAGGAACCGGAAAAACAGCAGCTTATATACTTCCTTTACTACATAAGCTGGTTATGAATGGTTCAGCAGAAGGTACACAATCCTTAATTATCGTACCAACTCGCGAACTTGCCTTGCAAATTGATCAGCAATTTCAGGGATTTTCCTATTTTGTTCCGGTATCAACCGTAACAGTTTATGGTGGAAATACTCCAGGTGACTGGGATCAGCAGAAAAGAGCCCTTACCAGTGGGGCAGAAATTGTCATTGCTACACCGGGACGCCTGATTTCACATATTAATCTGGGGTATGTGAACCTGAAAACTGTGCGTTATCTTATACTGGATGAGGCAGACAGGATGCTGGACATGGGGTTTCATGATGATCTGATGAGAATAGTTAAGGAAACTCCTGAAAACAGACAGACCTTGCTTTTTTCTGCTACTATGCCAACTAAGATCCGGCAACTTGCAAATAAGATCCTGAATAAGCCCGAATATATAAATATTTCAGTAAGTAAACCTGCTGAAGGTGTTTTGCAGGCTGCTTATGTGATGAATGAAAAATACAAACTTCCGTTAATTATTGATCTTCTGAAAGATAAATCCGAAGAATCAGCAGTTATATTTTCGGCTACCAAAAGCAATGTTAAAAGCGTTGCCCGCGAACTTAAGAAATTAGGATTAAAAGCGGAAGCTATTCATTCTGACCTGGAACAGTCAGAGCGGGAACAGGTATTACTGGGTTTTAAGAATAAAAAATTTCAGATTTTAGTGGCTACTGATATTATTTCCCGGGGCATTGATATTGTGGGCATCGATCTTGTGTTAAATTATGATGTACCCCATGAACCTGAAGATTATATCCACCGCGTTGGGCGTACGGCCCGTGCTGAAAATACCGGGGTTGCCATTACATTTGTCAGCGGAAAAGATAAAAGAAAATTTGACAAAATCGAGAAGTTTTTAGGACAGCCTGTGCACAAGCTTAATGTGCCACCGCATATCTTTTCATAATTAGAGTCTGTCAATAAAGTCAAGTGTCTGGATCAAAATGTTCTGGAACAAAGCCTGTTCCGTTCTAAACGGGAGCGTGAAAAAATTTTAATCCGCAGTATACTATTTTAATTAGCAATGGGCAATTAGCAATGGGCAATAGGCAATTAGCAATTAGCAATAGGCAATGGGCAATGAGCAATAGGCAATGAGCAATT
>DASQZP010000016.1:0-2131 GCA_035638655.1 Bacteroidales bacterium | reverse complement strand
GACGTCTTGAACTGCCGTCACATCTGCATCGTGAAGATCATATCATAGAACCTGCTGAAGATATTACCCAGGCAAAAAAGATCGGAGAACTGGTCACAGAAGTCCTGGAGTATGTTCCAGGTAAGTTTTACGTTGAGCGGTATATCCGTCCCAAGTATGTATTGCCGGCAGAAGAAAAAATCGTGGTGGCTGAACTGCCAACCCTTCCCATACCCAAAGGCAATGCCGGACCCGGGCTTCTGGCTCATCTTCTGATCAGTAAGTTCGTGGATCATCTGCCATTTTATCGTCAGGCCGGACAGTTCAAACGGCAGGATATTACCATCGCCGAATCGACCATCAGTGGGTGGTTCACGGCAGCCTGCCGGTTACTCGAACCCTTGTATGATACGTTGGTAAAGAAAGTCCTTGAGAGTGATTACCTTATGGCCGATGAAACACCCATTCTGGTACAAACTAAAGACAAACTGGGGGCTACACACAAGGGGTATCACTGGGTTTATTACTCACCCGAGCATAAACAGGTATGCTTTGATTACCGGAGAAGCCGGAAACGAGCGGGACCAGAAGATTTTTTACAGTCATATCCGGGAGCATTACAAAGCGATGGGTATGCTGCGTATACTGAATTTGAAAACAAGGAAGGGATAACCTTACTATCATGCATGGCACATTACATGCGAAAATTAGAACAGGCCAGAGATAATGATCCTGACAAGGCAGGGTATGCTTTGGAAAAAATACAGCAGCTTTATGTCATAGAACGGTAGGCCCGTGAAGAAGGTTTAACTTACCAGGAAAGAAAAAAAGTTACGTCAGGAAAAGGCTGTCCTGATATTACAGGAATTGGAATCCTGGATGAAAGAATAGTTACCGGAAGTACTTCCTAAGAGTGCCATTGGAAAAGCATTAACCTATACATTGACCCTTTGGAAAAGGCTGGTCAGGTATACCGAAAACGGGAAATGGGAGATTGACAATAATCTTATCGAGAATAGCATCCGTCCGGTCGCACTCGGTTATGCATAGAAAAAGATTATGCAAAGTTATCTTTAGGTTTAAACTGATAATCAAATAATTAATATATTGATAAACACTACTGACCGGATAAATTTTCAGTAAAAACGGGGCTACCGCCTAAAGGTTTCACCCCGATGTTGTAAGTTTGTTTTGCGTAAAAACTTCAACATGGGTAAAGATACAACAAAGAATTTAGTCGGTCAGTAGTGAAAAATTTACTAAACTGGCTAATGAATCTTTAAAAAAGTTATGCAAAGCAAATGGTATTCATTATAATACTATTTATTTGATTATATGCAAGATAGGTAATAATGCTTTGCATAATCTTTTTCTATGCATAACCTGGGAAGAAAAAATTAAATGTTCGCAAGGAGTCATGAAGCTGCTTAGCATGCCGCCATGATAAACTCTTTCTTTGGGACCTGCAAAATCAACAATGTAGAACCCTTTGCCTGGCTTAAAAAAGTTCTTACCCTGATCCCTGATTACTCAATACAGAAACTGGAAGATCTGCTTCCGGGAAACCTTTCGCTATCGGAATAAAAAAATCTTATCGATTCATTTTTGATAGGGTTGCTGTTGGCCGAAGGCTTACGATGAGGAAGCCTAAAAACTGCTTAAAAGCCGGGTTGAGCAGGAGGATTTTCAGGAAAAACGGCCTGGGCAGTAAAACAGGATTTCTTCGTCAAAATTTACTTGATGACAACTTTGTGCAGCTTATGCACCTCCTATCGAAGAAAAGATTGATGCGGAATATCATGCAGACAAAAAGCGTAAACATTCACAAAAGATAAATAGCACCAATGCTTTGTCGATGAAACAAGATGTTTAACCGGGGTAGTGATTAAAAGGAAATATGAAAAAGCGCTGGAAGTATTCGATAAAATAGTAAGTAGCATCCATGAAATTATCCGACCCTGGCGAAGTTTTGAACGAAAAAAGCGATCAAAGAAAAACTTACTACATGAATTACAAACGATTATTAAGATTCCTTAACTAGACGACATTGAATTAAGTATAATACTTAATGAAAATGTTTATTTCAATAAAAATAAAGCTTCTGAGGCTTTAAAAAATTACAAAAATATATTTTTAAAAGGATGAGTACGTG
>DASQZP010000015.1:0-2180 GCA_035638655.1 Bacteroidales bacterium | reverse complement strand
TGGTCGATAGGCGTATTGATAACCATACTCTGCACATGTTAGTGTCTTACCATCGGTAAATACGATTACTCGACCGTGACTACAACCGTTGAAAGAATCATCTTTTTCGTCTTCGTCATACCACCGTTCGACCGTCTTGCTGGCAATAATTGTGTATCCAACTAAGTCTTCCAACTCGTCCGCCAAATCTGCATATGCAGGAAGAGCCATAAAAACAATTACAAGAATTGTAACTATAAATTTCATTGAGCGTTTCCCCCTCTTAGACCTAACATATATATTATGTAGAACCGTCTTTTGATCGCTCTTATCTTTAATAAAACAATTTTCAGCGAAAAGAATTTCGACACCTACGACCTAATCAACTCGCAGATATCTAATCGGTATCAACACAAATACAAAACCCCACCTCTCTATTCTGAGAAATGGGGTTCAATTCATCACATATGCTCTCCCTATATGTCTAAGGACTAAAAAGACCTAATTGTCAAAGTACAAGGCAAGACAAAATTGAATTAACTGCAGGTGCCAGCAGGTAAGATATTGGTAGAAAACCAAACTGCAGATGCAGGTTAATCGATTGATAATAGGAACATTTCCATTTATTATTTCCCACACTTATGCTAACCTGTCAAGATCATTATACAAAAGGAACATTGTGGCAGTAGGATCCTTTCGTTGGCACTCAATTTATTAATAAAATAAGCAAGTTATAAGTTCAGTCCATTATTTGAGGAGATTTACATATGACCCTTACAAAAATTCAGATCGTAGAATCAGTCCAAAAACAAACCGGTTTCCCTAAGAACAGAGCTTCAGAAATCGTAGAAACCCTTCTTGAAATTATCAAAAGAACTTTGGCGTCAGGTGAGGATGTGTTGGTATCAGGGTTCGGCAAGTTCAGTGTAAATGCAAAGAAGGAACGGAAAGGCAGAAATCCGAGTACTGGTGAAGATATGATGCTGGCACCGAGGAAGGTTGTGACTTTTAAATGTTCTGGTAAGTTGAGGGAGAGGATTAATGGGTAAAAAAAAAGGCAGAGCCTTCTGTTCCCTGCCCGTATTAGCCCGATAGACTCTCAAAATCAGAGACTACCAAGCATCTCATACTTTTGGCTTCCCTAATTGCCGTTGTACAATGCAGTTTTGCATTGAGATGCACGGGCATCAGAGAAGCCCCATAAATGCTACATCAAGCCTCTCTTTGTACAGTGTAACCTTCGTGAGAACAAGTCATCACATGGTTAAAATCATTGTGTTGAAGCTGAGTGACATTTAGTCTAAGCATTATCCAATCATTTAATAAAATTTGTCCATAGGCAAGAGTCTCATTTTGATAGGTGGAAATCCTACCCTATAGGGTTTACTCCCAGAGATCACCCATAAGATACTGATATGAAGATATTTATCACTCTTATTGAGACATGCCTATCAAAAAATGGGTGTGCAGAAATGCATTGACTTCAGAGTTGATTATGGTATAGTTAAATTTACAAATAATCATGAAGAGTGGCACGATGAGATCTGGCTCGATGACTGCCCGGCAACCTTTCTTCCAAAAGGTGCTAATGCCAGAATCCATGAGGTCAAAGATGGCAAACGGAATCATGAGACCTCACCATTGTGTGAGGTTTTTTGGTTTCTGGGGAGGGGAGAGATAACTATGCAAGATAGTATAATCCATGAAATGGAATATTACCCAGTATCAACGTTCGTAAACTCTGTAAAAAATAATGATCCGAACTGCATTAAGCCGATAGATGAAAATTTATGACAGAGTTTAAGCTCTCAAATTCTATTTGTTTGACTTAAGGAAAATCTAATGTGGTCATTTCTTGACAAAATACCCTATTCGATACTCATTGTGTTTTCGATCATTATGATCCTTATTCCTTTTAAACCCATGCCACACTTTGTGGAAAAGCTTATCATGTTAAAAGATGGAACTCTGAAAAAACCCATCGATATTTTTGACCTGTTTTATCATTCAGCACCATTGATCCTTTTGATTATTAAAACATTCAGAGACTATTCAAACAAATGAAATCGTAACGCCATGTTTATTTTTTTAGACACAGAGACAACCGGCACAGATGAAGATGACAGGCTTTGCCAGATCGCTTTTAAAACAGAATCTGGTCTCATCGTTAACGAATTATTTAATCCCGGCAAACCCATATC
>DASQZP010000014.1:0-2211 GCA_035638655.1 Bacteroidales bacterium | reverse complement strand
TGCCAAGCATTTTGCAGTACACAGCGGTCCGGAAAGATTACGCCATGAATTCAATGCTGTTGCTTCCCCTCAGGATCTCTATGAAACATATCTTCCGGCTTTTAAGGCACTTGTTGATGCTGGTGTTGAAGGTGTTATGTGTGCCTATAACAGTACAAACGGGGCTCCCTGTTGTGCCAACAATTATTTATTAAAAGATGTACTCATTGACAAATGGGGTTTTAAAGGATATATCACCTCAGACTGCTGGGCGTTGGTTGATTTTTACCAGGGCCACAATGTTGTATCTGACGCAACTCAGGCTGCTGCACTGGCGCTAAAAAGCGGAGTTGACTTAAATTGCGGAAGCGTTTACCCGTCACTTAGCAAGGCTTTGTCTGAGGGACTGGTAACAGAGAGTGAAATAGACAGTGCATTGCTTCCTTTACTTGATATCCGTTTCCGTCTGGGTATGTTTGATCCTCAGGGCATGAATCCCTACGACAAAATTCCTGAAAGTACAATTAACAGCCCCGAACACAGGGCACTCGCCAGAGAGGTCGCTCAAAAATCAGTTGTTCTGCTTAAAAATAATGGTGTGTTGCCATTGCGTAACGACCTGCCGCGTTACTATGTTACCGGCCCTAATTCTGCAGATGTAAATGCTTTGATCGGTAATTATTACGGAGTGAATAATGATATGGTTACCTTCCTAGAAGGTATTGCCAATGCTGTTGAAACAGGAAGCCAGGTACAGTTTAAGCAGGGAGCACTGCTCGATCGTAAAAATATTAATCCGATCGACTGGACTACCGGAGATGCCAAGACTGCTGATGCAACCTTTGTTGTAATAGGTATTACGGGATTGCTTGAAGGCGAAGAAGGTGAAGCCATCGCTTCTGAACATTATGGTGACAGGCTGGATTATAATCTGCCGCAAAACCAGATCGATTTTGTACGCAAACTGAAAGATGGTAATGACAAGCCTGTGATTGCCATTGTTACCGGAGGCAGCCCGATGAATCTTGAAGAGATACAGGAAATTGCCGATGCTGTTCTGCTTGTTTGGTATCCCGGCGAAGAGGGTGGTAACGCAGTAGCGGATATTCTCTTCGGAAAAGTTTCTCCATCAGGACGTATTCCGGTAACGTTTCCCCGTTCACTCGACCAGCTTCCTCCTTACAAGGATTATTCGATGGACGGCAGAACATACAGGTACATGACTGAAGAACCGCTTTATCCGTTTGGTTTTGGCCTTAGTTATACTACTTTCGACTATTCAGGAATTGCCCTGGCAAACGAGAAGATCAAAAAAAATCAGTCAACCAGTGTTTCTGTGAAGGTAAAAAACACAGGTTCAATGAAAGGTGATGAGGTAGTCCAATTATACATTACCGATCCGGAAGCAAGCTTTAAAACACCGATTTATTCGCTTAAAGGTATCAAACGTGTTACCCTTAAACCCGGTGAAGAAAAAGCACTTTCTTTTGATATCACGCCTGAAATATTAAAGGTTGTGAATGAAAAGGGAGAAAGTGTCATCGAAAAAGGTGTATTTAAAATTATGATCGGAGGTTCTGATCCTTCTACAAGAGCCCTTGAACTGGGTAGCTCCCGGTGGCAGGAAATTACACTGAATGTGAAGTAAAATTTATATAATCTACTGAAAACAAAAAAAAACCGGAGCGTTCACGCAGCTCCGGTTTTTTGTTGTTCCTAAATAAGGTTCTAATATTATGTAATGAAGCAATTATTATACATATTTAAGCTTCCATCTTCCTTTCCTGAAAATAAACAATGTAATGAGTGTCATTATGGATTCAGCCGTTAATATGGCAATAAACACTCCGTTTTGAGCCCAACCGGCTAAATGGGAAAGCAACCAGGCCAGCGGGATCTCAATCATCCAGAAACTGATCAGATTTATCCACAACGGGGTTCGTGTATCTCCTGCACCATTTATGGCATTTACCATTACCATTCCCAGTCCGTATGCAACGAAACCATAACTTACAATTCGCAGTCCCGTTTTACCATAGGTTATAATGGCTGTATCATTAGTAAACAGCGCAATGAATGAATCAGCCCATACCACAAGAATAAATCCAACGAAAGCCATCAGCAGCATGGTTACTTTGCCTGTGATCCATACGGATCGTTCTGCACGATCGGGATTACCGGCTCCGAGATTCTGACCAACCAGTGTGGAGGCTGCATTAGAAATACCCAGAG
>DASQZP010000013.1:0-3287 GCA_035638655.1 Bacteroidales bacterium | reverse complement strand
AGTGAATGATTTCGGGGTTATTGAAACCGAGGATTTTAATCTTTATCTTCCCCATTTCGCTTTCAATAACAGGTATTCTGTTCAATGGCAGCAGGAGCAAAAATTTCAATTCAGGCCAGGGAAAATAAATATTCCGGAGTTTATAAATCTGTTTGTGCAGGCTTATGGGGAAAATGGCGTTGCAGGTATTCTTTTTCTATATGGTGCGGTATTCAGGGATATAATCTTCACTGAACTCGAATTTTTTCCATACCTTTTTCTATTTGGTGATTTTGGCGTTGGAAAAACTTCATTCACTGAAATACTTCTCTCAGTCTTTTATAATAACTATAAGGGAATCTCACTGGAAGCAAATTCAACTCCAAAATCAATTGCCCGCACAGCTAATAGAATACGGAATGGACTTATCTACCTGAAAGAATTTAACCACAAAATTGAAAGAAGTATACAGGGGCTGTTAAAAACGGGTTATGAAGGAGTGGCTTATTCCAGGGCACAGACGAGTAACGACAATAAGACACATGATACTTTTATTAATTCTGCAATAATATTAGATGGCAATAGCCTCCCTTCCGGATCCTCTGCTCAATACAGTCGTATGATCATTTTATACTTTCAAAAATCAAAATTCTCTGAGGAACAGACAAAAGCTTACAACATGCTCACTGAATATGCCTCCTCCGGATTGGGTTTGGTGCTGATTGATATTCTGGCCAACCGGAAAAAATTTGAAAATAATTTTCGAGATGTATTTAATCGCATTTTTCAGAAAGTAAAACTAGAATCTGAGGAATTCAAAAACGTCCCGGAAAGGCTCATTAAGCATATTGCCATGTTTCTGGCCATTTATGAAATTGTGGATGGGGCACTTAAGGAAATAATAAATTACCAGGACTTGCTGGAAATTCTTGCAAACATAATCCTGGAACAGGACCAAGATCTTAGCCGAATTAATCGAATTAGTCAATTTTGGGAGACGTTTGATTACCTGAAAGCTAGTGGGTACGTTAAAAATGGAATCCATTATAAGTATGCAACAAAAACCGATGGTGACGAGTTCATCGCCTTAAATCTGAGTATGTTGCACAAACTATACAAGCGAAATATTATCTCACTGGGAGGGGAAGACATTGAATACAATGACCTTCTTAGACTAATAAGGAATGACCCTGCCTTTATACCCTCCTGGATGAATGGACGAGGCAATTCTATTATTGTGAAAGGACTGGGTAGTGCTTATGCTTTTGATATAAATAAAATCAATTTAAATTTAGAAATATGGGAAAAATAATCAGTTTCATTAATCAAAAAGGCGGATGTGGAAAAACAACATCCTCTGTTGCTGTATCATATGCTCTTCAGGAAAAATATAGAGTGCTTGCAATTGATTTGGATGCGCAATGTAATCTGAGTTCGTCCATGTGCGTGCAAAACAAGGAAGTGAACACCTATTCTGTATTAAAGGGAGAAAAACCTTTCAGGACAATAAAAGTAACATCAAATCTTGAAGTTCTGCCAGCCTCCCTCGACCTAAGTTCTTTCTCCCTTGAGATGTCACAGGAGCCGGGCAAAGAATATTTATTAAGTGAAGCGCTGGAACCAGTTAAAGACAATTATGATTTTATCATACTTGATTGTTCGCCTAACTTGGGGTTATTATCACTGAATGCCCTAACGGCTTCAGATTTTTATATAATTCCTCTTCTTCCGCATCATTTAAATATTCAGGGACTAACTATTCTACATGAAGTAGCGGAAAAAGTAAAGCGGCGTATAAATCCGAACCTGGAATTAGCAGGTATACTTTTAAATCAGTTTAGTTCCCATAAAGTTCTGCATAGAGATATACGTTCAGTATTGGAGAAACACTTTGGCGACAAACTTTTTAAAACCTATATTAGGGAGAATATAGCCCTGGCCGAAGCACCGTCTACCGGAAAATCCATCTTTACCTACGCCCCAAATTCGAATGGTGCCAAAGACTATCTGAACTTTGCCAGCGAATTGGTCACCCGTTTAAAGAGGTAACCAAAACTATTTTTTACCCTTATTACCATACATACCATTAAAAACATAAGATATGGCAACAAAAAATTTCAAAGCAGGACTGGATAGTCTGATACAAAATAGCCGCGAAAATATTGAAAATGAAAAAAGCACTGATAAAAAAAAAGAAAATGGTGATTATTTGAAAGCAACTTATTATTTTCAAAACGACAGACTGGCTGATATCAAAGCCATAGCCTATCATGACAGGAAATCCATAGGCGAAGTATTGGATGAAGCAATTGCCCGTTACATTAACCAATATGAGCATATTGAAAGAGCCAGAGCCCTTTATTCAGAAAAAAAAAGCAGGAGATAACTTCTGCTTTTTTTTATAACAAACAGCCATACCTGCCATATAACCCATTTGTACCATACCTGCCACCCATAACATACTGATATACTGAAACCATATTAGCTTTAGTTACCATACATAACATAACAGCCATCTTTGACAGATACACCATAAAATATGGCATTGCCATAATTACCATACCTGCAATATTCACCAGTTAAACCATATTATCTGGTTTCATCATGAATTTCAGATAGAACAATAACTATATTATTCTATTAAGTGTTCATATTATTGTAAACCTGTTAATCGATGCTTATTAGCGTCTCATTTTGAATTGATTACACGGTTAACAATGGGTTAACAACGGTTTACACAAAAGATTATCTTATTATATTTCAACATATTAAAGGTTTACAGTTTGAGTTTTTTTGTTTTTTTTATGAGGTTTATATTAAACTTTTGATTAGAATTGAAGAGCTTGTAATTTATACACAGATTTCAATTATTTCACTAATAAAATTTGAGGCGTGTTAAACTTTATTAGAAAGAGAAATACATTAAAGTCCTGGAATTTATTAAGAAGTAAGCAAGTATTAGACATTATTAGAATAAGACCACTTGCCGCTATAACTTTCTATGATTTTGGGAACGTAAATAAAGCTTACTAAAGATGATTTCAAAACCTATAGTGGCACCTTAAAAAACAAAAGAAAAACCTTTTAGATATTAGGATATTGGAGGATAATCTTTAATATAATCTTCAACAGCCTTTTTAAATGCATCCTCAAGTTCAATTAAATTTTCTCCTTCGAAGGTAATCAAGTCATTAATATTTTCAATTTTACCGAAATAAACATTATCAGCCTCAGAAAATTGAATTGATCCATGAAATCCTTTATATACGAATTTGTCTTTCATAGTGTTAAATTATTGAATTCTTAGA
>DASQZP010000012.1:0-8201 GCA_035638655.1 Bacteroidales bacterium | reverse complement strand
ATATTAGCTAAAAATAAGTAATAACTGTAATAATAGCAAAATAATGAATTAACTAATTTGGAAAAATCAAACATTGTTAATAAATAATTATGCCGGAACGCTGTTTTTCTTTTCCCGAAGACACCATGTTTGTTAATTATCACCTGTGTCAGCCCTTTGAATCACTAAAAACAAGATGTAAAAACTGATGACAACGCTAAAAATTAGGACTGAGCAGGTATTTATTGTAAAATTTGTTAATTATTTCGACAGCTTCCTCAGCTGTATCTACCACTGTGAAAAGTTCGAGGTCTTCTGCTTTAATGTTTGATTCCTCCGTTAGCATAACATCCTTGATCCATTGAATGAGCCCTCCCCAGTATTTTTTGCCTACCAGAACAATCGGGAATTTTCCGATTTTTTCCGTCTGAATAAGCGTGATGGCTTCAAATAATTCATCAAAGGTTCCAAATCCACCAGGCAATACTATAAATCCCTGTGCGTATTTTACAAACATCACTTTGCGAACGAAAAAATGATCAAAGGTTACCAGTTTATCAGAATCGATAAAAAAGTTGGCTTCCTGTTCGAAAGGAAGGGCTATATTGATGCCTACAGATTTTCCCTTTCCTCTTTTAGCACCCAGGTTACCCGCTTCCATAATTCCGGGACCTCCTCCTGTAATAACACCATACCCGTTTTGTGTCAGCTGAAAAGCTATTTCTTCAGCCAGTTTGTAATATTTATTATCAGGTTTTGTACGTGCTGAACCGAATATTGATACACATGGCCCGATACGTGCCATCTTTTCAAACCCTTCTACAAATTCTGACATGATCTTGAAAATCTTCCATGAATCGGAAGTTTGAATTTCATTCCAGTCTTTTGACTTAAAAGCAGAGATAATTTTTTCTTCGCTGGTTGACATTTTAATTATATTGCAGTTAATTTACTGTTATGTTCAGTGTCTTTCTACGGGAATACCCCCTTAAATGGTTTAGAAAAATACAAATAATTTGAATTATGTATTCATATTTTTATCTAATTTGTAAGTACCGGGCTTAATTCATGCTGCAAATATTGGCCTGTATAACTGTCTTTTTGTCTGGCTACTTCTTCTGGTGTACCGGTGGCCACTATTTTACCTCCGTTTCGCCCTCCTTCAGGGCCGATGTCGATCAGATAATCCGCCACCTTGATCACATCCATATTATGTTCGATCATGATAACTGAATTCCCTTTGTCAACCAGTCGGTTTAGTACGTCCAGCAATACTTTGACATCTTCAAAGTGAAGGCCAGTTGTGGGTTCATCCAGAATATACAGTGTTTTGCCTGTATCCCGTTTAGCCAGTTCGGCAGCCAGTTTGACGCGTTGTGATTCTCCACCCGAAAGTGTGGTTGAGGGTTGCCCCAGTCTGATGTAACCAAGTCCTACCTGTTGCAGGGTCTCAATCTTTTTAAATATAGAAGGAATATTGGAAAAGAACTCCACTGCCTGGTTGATAGTCATATTCAATACATCGCTGATGGATTTGCCTTTGAATTTTACTTCCAGTGTTTCACGGTTATACCTTTTTCCATTACATTCTTTACACTTGACATATACATCTGGCAGAAAGTTCATCTCGATGGCCTGAACTCCTGCTCCTTTGCATGTTTCACATCTGCCCCCCTTTACATTGAATGAAAACCGTCCTGCTTTATAGCCCCTGATTTTTGCTTCGGGGGTCTGTTCAAAAAGTTTTCTGATATCAGAGAAAACTCCGGTGTAGGTAGCCGGATTTGACCTTGGGGTTCTGCCCAGAGGTGACTGATTTACTTCAATAACCTTGTCGAGATTATCAATGCCTTCAATTTTTTTGTAAGGAAGAGGTTCTGCCAGTGATCGGTATAGTTTATGGCTTAGGGCAGGATGAAGTGTTTCATTGATCAGTGTAGATTTACCGCTGCCTGAAACACCTGTTACACATACAAATATGCCGAGAGGTATGGAGACATCTACGTTTTTAAGGTTATTCCCGCTGGCTTTTTTTATGGTGATAAAATTTCCATTACCTTTCCTGCGCAGCGAAGGCACTGCAATTTCCTTTATGCCGGTGAGGTACTCTGAAGTGAGGGAATTTACTTTCATGATCTCTTCCGGAGTACCGGAAGCCACAACTTCTCCTCCGTGACGCCCTGCAAAAGGTCCCATATCAACAATGTAGTCGGCCGAAAGCATCATCTCTTTGTCATGCTCTACGACAATTACAGAATTACCAGAATCCCTTAATTTACGGAGTGATTCTATAAGTTTAAGATTGTCGCGCTGATGCAGCCCAATACTGGGTTCATCCAGAATATACAATACATTAACCAGCTGGGATCCAATCTGGGTAGCCAGCCTGATCCGCTGACTTTCTCCACCTGATAAGGACCGGGAAGCCCTGTTGAGTGATAGATATTCCAGTCCGACATCGAGCAGAAATCCCAGGCGGGACCTAATCTCTTTAAGGATCTCCAACGCAATCTTTTTTTGCCTGTCGCTAAGCTTGTCCTCGATATTATTCAGCCATGCAACAAGCTGACCAATATCCATGGTTGCCAGTTCAGCGATATTCTTATCGTGTATACGAAAATGAAGTGATTCTTTATTGAGACGATATCCATTACATTCGGGGCATACAGCCTTCCTGACATATTCGCTGTCCGACGGAAGCTGACCGTTTCCGCTCGATTCAGATTCCTGATTGGCAATAAAGTTCACCACTCCTTCAAAGTTTAGAAAGTAATTTGAAGAATTTCCCAGCGGAGTATTTTGCAGTTTGAAAGATTCATCCGATCCATAGAGGATGATATTCAGTGCATGCTCAGGGATGTCCTGTATCGGCGTATTCAGGGTAAACTTATATTTGTTGGCAATTGCTTCCAACTGCCAGAAAATAAGGGAATTTTTATAGGGTCCCAGCGGTACTATCCCGCCTTTTTTAATACTTTTTTTCTGATCAGGAATAATCTTGTTAATATCAATCTCACTGACTTTCCCAAGTCCGTTGCAACGGGGACACGCTCCCTGGGGAGAGTTGAAAGAAAATGTATGAGGAGCAGGTTCGTTATAAGATAGGCCCGTAGTGGGGCACATGAGTTGTTTGCTGTAGTATTTTGCTTCACCGGTTTCATGGTCGAGTACCATCATGATGCCCTTTCCATGATCCATGGCTGTTTTTACAGAGCTTTTCAGCCTTTTTTCATCCTTTTGGGCAACAATCAATTTGTCAATGAGTACCTCAATATAATGCACTTTGTAGCGGTCGAGCCTCAAACCCGGCATTAATTCCTTAATCTCTCCGTCGATACGGACATAGATGAATCCTTTTCTGCGGAGTTGTTCGAATACTTCTTTGTAATGTCCTTTACGACCTTTAACAATGGGTGCAAGCAGGTTGATACGCCTTCCGGCAAATTTTTCTGTAATGAGCCGGATAATCTGGTCATCTGTATATTTGACCATTTTTTCTCCTGTTTCATACGAATAGGCAATGCCTGCCCTTGCATACAGCAGACGCAGAAAATCATATATTTCTGTGGATGTCCCAACTGTTGAACGGGGATTTTTATTTGTTGTTTTTTGTTCGATGGAGATAACAGGACTCAAACCGGTTATTTTATCCACATCGGGACGCTCCATGTTGCCCAGAAATTGTCTGGCATAGGCGGAGAGTGTTTCAATATATCTTCTCTGCCCCTCGGCATAAATAGTATCAAAGGCGAGTGATGATTTACCACTTCCGCTTAATCCTGTAATTACGGAAAGTTTATTTCGTGGAATGGTTACATCAATATTTCTCAGGTTATGCACGCGTGCGCCAAGCACTTCAATATTGTCTGTGCTGTTTTTATAATTAGTATTTTTCACTTTTTCCTTCCTGCTTGTTTACTTTCCTGAACACGCGCGACATCATGTATTAATTCCGCCGGGAAGCCAGCAAGCTATCGGCCTGTTGCGAGAGCTGAAAAGTAGCTGCACTGCGGGCTCCTTCCTGTGGGATTTTTATCAGGTATTTTCTGCTGTCCTTATTGATCAGGTATGCTTGTCTGAGCCACGGGTTCAGGTATTTTAAAATTTTATAATTTGTATTGTATTTGGCAGCAAATGTTGCAAAATCATTAACTGTTGTATCTACTTCAAGTTTTTTGACCGGAATTACCGGATAAAGGTCTTCCTGCCGCAACTGAAAACCATATTTTTCAGGGTGGGTAATAATAGATTTAAAAGCGAGTATTCTAAAAATATATCGCGCTGTTTCTTCATTAAGTAATAAGTTATAATAATTATCTGTTTTTTGTCTGTCTATTTGTTTGTCAATCCCTCTTCTGCCGGCATTATATGAAGCGGCCACCATTGTCCAGCTACCGTATTTTTCATATGATTCTTTTAAATACTTACATGCCGCTTCAGTTGATCGCTCGATTGAATATCGTTCATCAACCTGGTCGTCAACCTCAAGTCCGTAATCACGCGCGGTCCCTTCAAGCAATTGCCAGAAACCAACAGCATGAGCCGGAGAAACAACGTTGGCCAGTCCACTTTCAGCAACCGGCAGGTATTTAAAATCATCAGGAATACCATTTTCTTTCAGAATAGGCTCCATAAGCGGGAAATAGCGATTTGTTTTTTTTATTAAAAGCAGGGTCTGCGATTGCCAGTAAGTGTTAATCAACAATTCGCGATCCAGTGATTCTCTGACATCAAAAAAATCAAGTGGTACTTTTTCGCCGGCAAATTCAAGCTTACGTGGCATATCCAGTGCAAAGATTGAATAATTCTTTTTGAAAAGTTCATGAAAAGCGCTCTCTTCATCATCTGAGTTTTTCAGCGTGAAAAAACTGGATAAGATTAATGTCAATGCAAACAGTATTGTGATACTAATTGCATACACTCGATAGTTCGGGCTGTTTGTGTTTTTTTTACTCTGCGATCTCATGCTCATTATTCCTCATTTTGAATTATACCGCGAAAATTTGCTGATGTAAGATCAATTTTGCCCATTCCGGAATTAAATCCGAAAACCTACAAAATTAATCTATTTTTACGTATTTTGGTGAGGAAGGATACGTGAATTTTTATTTATTGATTTGCAAATTGTGTAAGAAATTTTTTCAAGGTGTTTTTGGTCATAATAAAGAACAAAGTACTTCCTTGAGGAAATTACAGCCTAGAAAGAATATGTAAATCCGGTATAAATACCAAATGAATAAGGGTGGGTATTCAGGGCGTTAATTGAATTAACAGGATCGAGAAAATATTTAAAGGTGGGCTCCATATTTAACTTTATTCGGGCGAAAAGGGTGTAGTCGAATCCGATTCCCAATAATCCACTGTAATTTATATTCTTAATATTTCTTGTTTCACCAATTTTTTCTTTAGTGCCGCCTGTGCTAATAAGTACTTTATTCCCAATAAGCCAGTTGGTACTGATGCCTGTAATAAGGTTAACACCCAGTTGTTTATCCATTACTTTGTATCGGATTTTAACAGGTATTTCAAGGTAGTCGAAATTCTGTGTTACTGCAACATTTTTAACGTCAGGGGTATTTGAGCTGCTCATGCCCAATGCATTATTAAAAAGGGTTACATTTCTGTTCCCAAGAAGATTTTCTTCTGCTCCTGCTTCCTTATTAACGGATACAATAGGTCCATGTGAATTGACAACCGGGACTACCCTTGTACCTGCTTTTTGATAAGTTTCTCCCACGTTGAGTTGATCACGCTGATACAGGTAGACATTATTAAGGTGCTGTCCCAGTCTGGCATAGTAAACTCCGGATTCTATACTGAGTCTGTGAGATGCTTTGTAACTAAGATTCAATCCGCCTGAATAAGAAATAATCGGAGTTTCCACATCATTAAAATATTCCTGTGATAGTGTAGTATTGCCTGAAGGATAAATTTCCCGGTAAGCATACAAGGGAGTTGCCTGGCCTCCGACGGACCATCTTTGGTGAACTTCTTTTTCAACCGGTACTGTAATTGTATTGAGAGAATTACCAGCCAGCCCGGGAATATTGATTGGTGTTGTTTGGATGGATTCAATGGAATGTATACGCAGTGCCAGTAACGGGGCTGGTTGATTATCAGTATTCCTGCTATTATTTATTTTTGGGTTTTGAACCTCTGGTAATGCAATTTTTTCGGGTCTTTCAGGCCTTGTATTGATCTCTGCAATAGTTTTGTTGACAGATTTGCCGGAATTTTTAACCTGGCTGGCAGGAATGTCTGAATGATGATCTGCAATAGTCTTTGAATTTTGTAGAAGTGTCGCATTATCACTTCCTTTTGTATTTATTATTGCTATTTCATCTTTAATAGTATCTGTCTTCGGGCCCCTGTTGGTGTTAAAGCCTGATTCATTAATGGTAATATGGTTATTAGGTAGCGTTTTATTTATTGCTAAATAATTAATTGCAGTTCCCAGGCCCAAAATAATAAGGCCAATGGCAGCGGCCCGCATCAGGAAAATAAGTGTTTTTTTCCTTCTTGACTTTTCCAGTCCGGTTAAAATTGCATTCCAGCTTTCTTCCGGCGGAGATACCTCATAAGTGGAAAGGCTGTCTCTGAATAGTTCATCTATATGTTGGTTTTCCTCTTTCATCGTTATTTTGTAAAGGTTTTCACCTTATCTTGTATGTGATATATCTTTTGTACTTTCTCCTGTAATATCGCCCTTGCTCTTGCCAGATTTGATTTTGATGTTCCTTCACTTATTTCCAGCATTTTTGCTATTTCCTGATGTGAATATCCTTCAATAGCAAAAAGATTAAATACCATCTTGTATCTTGGCGGTAACTGACCGATCAGATTAAGGAGATCCTGACTCTCCATCGTATTGGTTCCGGCATCAACCGGTCCGGTTGCATCATAGAATTCATCAACAGGTATAGTTGCCTGATGTGACTGAGTTCTGTAACGCATTAAAGCGGTAGTTACCATTATTCTTCTCATCCAGCCTTCAAAAGAACCTTTAAATTCATATTGTTCAATTTTGCTGAAAATCTTGATAAAACCTTCCTGCAAAACATCTTCAGCATCACTTCTGTTGTTGGCATATCGTAAACATACTCCGAACATCTTTGCCGAAAAAAGTGTATATAATTTTTCCTGACAATCACGTCGGCCTTTTTTGCATCCGTTTATTATGTCATCAATAGTATCCACTAACTTATCAACAGAAGAATTTGTTTAGGTAAAGATATGAATTAAAAGTTACAATTGGGTGATCCTTAAAAGTTTAAAAATTCTTCTGTATAACTCAGCTATTTTCAGATGCATTTCTAATGTATAAGGTTGCGTGCTATATCTGAAAATTTTTTTCTACGCAACCTTTTTTAGTTCAACTGCATCTTAAAAATGCTTCTGTATATAAATTTCTGTATTTGCTTTATTGTTACTTACATCTTGAGTAAAAAATAATTGATTGTATGAATTTTATCTGGATACTTTTGTTTGCAGGAACCTTTATTATTCCTCTGATAGTTCTTTTTATTGCTGATATGATTTTTTGTCATATTCAGGATTTTTTCAGATCCATTAAATTTAAACGGACTAAATCTTACTCAAATGCTTTTCTTTCCGAAACCTGAAAACAGAACAAGGATAACCTGGATTGTATCTGGTATCATGTTGCTGTTGTTATTTCTTCTTCCGCTGTTGCTTATTGGTAGCTGTGAAAAAGATAATAATGTAACAAACAGTAAAACAGGTAATGAATTTGGGATTTATCTAATTAAAGGTGCTGAGGATTATTCATTCCTGATCAAGGGAATTAATGAACTTGAATTACATGATACAGCCTGGATTTCAGCTGCTGATATTGAGATTTATGATTTCTCCTGCCACATGATCTACCTTCGTAATCCTTCAGCCTATGAGCCGGTTAGCGTTACTGCCTCACCGGGGAGCAGTGGCTTTGTAGTTAAAGTAAACGGTGTAAGGCAGTACAAAGGAACTTTTGTCTCCCCTATGGCCAGCTTTATTCCTTATTCACCGTTCATTCTGTATCCTGATATTTTTGGTTGCGAGGGTAGCCTTACTATTGGTTTTAGTAATGCCGGGTATGAAGATGATCCCAGAGGAAACGAAACCACTAAACAGGCACTTAAAGAAGCAGGCATTTTTCATGGCGGACTGGCAGTTGATTTATTATCAGTTGAAAACACTTCAGGCATGCTGAAATATACCTT
>DASQZP010000011.1:0-2654 GCA_035638655.1 Bacteroidales bacterium | reverse complement strand
GAATTCAGCAGCTTTTTTTTATCCTCCTTGATTCTATAATCCAAAAACCTTTTTTCAAAGTCTTCAGGCGTAACAAGTACGGCTCGCAACTTTCGGCCTTTGCTGACCAAAATCGGCTCACCTGTTTCATTGAGCCGATCGAGTATTTTGCCCAAGTTATTTCTCATTTTGAGTGCATTAACCTGTTCCATAAGCCAAATTCCCTTTTATTAACTGATCCGGATTATACGCATTTAATATGTAGATGTCAAGTGTGTATATGCATATCCATATATACTCTATATTTACATTTAAATCCGAATTCCCAGTTCCGCCAACGACGTTGTTCCTATCAGCGGATACTATCGATATATTAGGAAATATTACCGACAATATTCACACCCGTCGTAAAATACACGCATGTGTTTTATGAAAATCCAAACTTGAACTTGGGATTTTCACAAAAAATGAAGTAGGCTCTTGGTATGATTGAAAGAGAAATTACAACATAGCGGAAAGAAGCCACAATACCGGATTTTCTCAAAGGTATTGAGCGCTTCAGAAAAATTACAGAAGACCGCTGTTCAAGCAATACGAGTTTGTAATTTTCTTGTACACTAAGGGATAGAAGCGTGCCTGCTTTGACTATATCTGCAAATCATTTGAGTATTCGAAGCTAATTATATCTCCTACTTTTGTCTCATTATACCCTTTCTCTTTATGTGAAAATTCTCGAATTTGGGTAGCATCGAAACTTTGAAAAAATTTCTTTACAGAAAGCAAAACCTCTAATTCATTATCAGAAAATACTGATAAATCAGGTTCAGCCTCAGAACAGAATTTTTCCCCAAGATATTCTCCATAGTCAATTTCTTCAACACGTATTGATTTTTCGTCATGAATAAGGGTGGCAAAATAATGTTCATAATTGTCCGGAACAGGCCCATGATGAGCATGAGCATACTTGGCGCCGGAAATTGATATGGCATTATCCTTAAAACACTTAAAATCCGCATAAAAGATAAGCTTACATAGTTTAGATTTTAAAACGCCATCTTTGGCGAAAAATTTAATCATTTGGAATAACTTATCGATATCAAGTTTTTTATATCCATTTTCAATAGAAGGTTCATATTTACCAAAACGTTCTGTAAGAATATTTGGAAATGAACATATTTCTTCTACTGCGGCCGACAACTCATTTAGAAGTCGTTCCCTTTTATTTTCGGGCAAAAAGCTTCCATTTTTATTTATTAGCCTATGTAAATTTTCCGGATTTTTGACGAGTTGCAAAACTCTGTCATGTGCATGATCTTGAAGCGCACCATTTTCATAGCGACTAAGTGTAGCTCCCCCCCACCCAATCAGCTTGCTGAACTCTTTTTGAGTAAGCCCATAAAGCTTACGCATTTCACTAATCTCTTCCGGTTGAATCATCTCATGTTTGCGTCGATATTCTCGATAAGCCTTATCTAATGGATCGTTTTTTGAGCCAGGGTCTTCAAATTCCTCTCCACATTCCGTACATTTATAATATTCAACTTCAACTTTTATTAAATCTCCTCTAACATTTAATTCTTCAGTAGTAATTATATGCTCTAATTCCGAAATTTTTTCACAATTTGGGCACACGCCTTTCATTATCATCGCCCCCTTCCTCTTTCATTTGTTTTTATTTTTTTAGAGGATTAATAATTGGGAATGCGGCTATATGAAAAGAAATACATTTCGCGATTCTTATTGAACCGACCTCAGCGATTTTCAGTTTAATATAAACATCATGACCGCGAATTTTTTTGCCGAATTCCCAAATTACGCCCGGCCTATCCTTATCTGGTTTCGGGCCGGCACAATAATCAGATACTGAAAGGTTCAAAATTTCATGTTTACAATTCTTTTTCGTAAAACCCAGCTGTAATAAGGACTTTTTATTTTCTTGACGAGGAACAATATCTAACCCCCTTTCTTGAGTAACTATTTTTTTAAAATCCTTTAAAAAAATTGATGCCTGTATTTCAATCGGTATTTCCAAAGGAGTCCCTCCAGCAAAATCAAATCTGCTCAGTAGTCCTCCAAATTATATATCATATAATATTTATGTCAATTAAATTATATCATATGATATGTTTTTGATCATACATCAGACTTATTTGTCTTGGTGATTGGCACACTTTGTTTAAATGCGGAAAAAGTAGAAAGAACGGACGGAAAATAACCTGGGCAATGCTTTTTATTCTGTTTTAGCAAAAATAACGGGGACAGGTCTTCATTTTTGACGGATTTTCGGAAACTTGTGAAGAGTGAAGACCCCTATACTGTTCTGCAATCGACTTCAAGCCATCCATCTATCCTGAAGATCACCGTTATAGGGATAGTCTACGGCAAAAGTGAAGGATTTGTTGTATGAAAATTATCTTGATCAGAAAGACTTAAATATCCTAATTCCTTGACATTTCACGATCAATCGTTTATGTGACTGAATATATTTCAATGTTTCGATAGATGAAAAGGAGAAATTTAATGACCGATGTGTATCAACGATTGGCAAATTATTTGGATAATCTTCCGGCCGGGTTTCCACCGACCGAGACCGGTGTTGAACTGCGGATTCTAAAACGACTATTTTCGCAACAGGAGGCGGAGATTGCCCCCGGCCTGACCATGATGCCGGAGCC
>DASQZP010000010.1:0-7378 GCA_035638655.1 Bacteroidales bacterium | reverse complement strand
ATAATTTTAACCATCCAACTAAATATCATTGATTTGCATTAATGTATCATGGTGATATTCCTCACTTTTTTATAGCTTAATACATTTTGCATCCTTTACTAAAACAACAATTTTCCACAATGTTTTAATCAATTGATGTCTTAAGGAGATGAGTTAGTTGTTGAGTTGTTCAAAAGCTTAGAAGTTTAGGTGAAATCCTGATATTTATACTCTAATGCCTCCAGCCTGAAGGGATGAGATATCTACGCCCGAGGTGAAGCCCGGGGTTAAGGGGTACCCACGCTCTTACCGCCTCACTCAAAATTTTTTATATTGGAACCAGGGGTTGGTTGCGGCGGGATTGAAATGCAATACCGGTTGATAGACAACCCGGCAGGTATATTCTCTTAATGGGTTTTATGAATATGATTATCGTAAAAAAATTATCAGGATCTGGGTGAATGGCGGACCACAAGTCAGGAGACTTGCGGCAGTGGGATGTCCATCAGCAGAGGGGGAAGGGGTCACGCATTACAAATGCGCGCCAGGGGACTCGCAGCAGCGACGGGAACTTTAGAGTTGAAGTGGTGAAACCGCAAGAGAATACTCTGTTGACAGAAAAAATATGTATATTTGGTCCCTTTTTTTCGGAAATTATGAGAAAAAGGGCCATTGAATTCAGTAATTTTGATTTTTTATGGCATATTTATAAATTGTTTTTAAATTGAGCCTGAAAAACAGTATGCATTTTCATATACAATTATATAATTAAATTAATTTGTTCTTTAACTGATTTCTTCAGCCTGGATTACTTCCTGCCTTATTTGAGGGAAGTATTATTTAATCAAATCAACTTTTTATGTTGAAAGAAAATTTTGTTCAGACGCTAGAGGCGAGTATAAAACACAACTGGGAATTACCTGCCTTCACAGATTACAAAGGTGAACATCATACCTATTCAGATGTAGCTTTAAAAATAGCACGTATCCATGTGGTTTTTGAACAATGTGGAGTACAACGCGGGGATAAGATCGCGCTGGTTGGCAAAAATTCTTCGAACTGGGGTATTATATACCTGGCAACCATTACCTTTGGAGCAGTAATCGTTCCTATTCTTCCTGATTTCAAACCCGCAGAAATACATAATATTGTCAACCATTCTGATTCAGTAGTACTGTTCAGTGGTGACCAGATTGTGAAATCACTGGATCCGGGATCAATGCCTGGCCTCAAAGCTGTTTTTACCATCGCGGGGCTGGATTTTGTTACCGAAAGTGGGGTACCTGAACTGGCCGATACGCTAAAGAATCTGGATCGGCTATTCACAGAAAAATATACCGATGGTTATACTGCCGAAACAATTAGCTATCCGGAGGTTTCCAATGAAACACTGGCAGTAATCAGTTATACATCCGGTACCACAGGTTTTTCAAAAGGAGTTATGCTGAACCACAACAGCCTGATGGCCAATGTGCGGTACGCCCAAAACAATATGCCGCTGGAAGCCGGTGACAATATTGTTTCATTTCTTCCTTTGGCACATGCCTACGGCTGTGCCTTCGAATTTCTTTTTCCTTTCAGCCTGGGATGTCATATTACTTTTCTAACAAAGACCCCTTCTCCGGCAGTGATCATGGAGGCTTTTGAAGCAGTTAAGCCCAGGTTGGTACTCAGTGTTCCACTGGTGATTGAAAAAATTTATAAGAAACAGCTGATACCTGTGATCACAAAGTTTCCCATGAATATGCTGATGAAAATTCCATTGGCGAACCAGCTTATTTTCAAAAAGATTAAGGCAAAACTTTCGGGCGTATTTGGCGGCAACTTTCATGAGATTGTTATTGGGGGTGCTCCTTTTAACCAGGAAGCAGAGCTATTTTTCAGGAAGATTAAGTTTCCCTATACAGTGGGATATGGAATGACAGAATGCGGGCCACTGATCAGTTATGCATCCTGGAATACTGTTAAATTTCGTTCTGCTGGTCGCCCCGTTGATACACTGGAAATTAAAATCGACTCTACCAATCCATCAAAAGAGGTTGGAGAGATTCTGGTCAGGGGCGAGAATGTAATGCAGGGTTATTACAAGAATGAAGAGGCTACCCGTCCGGTGCTGGATGAAGAAGGTTGGTTACATACCGGGGATCTGGGTCTGATAGACAAAAATCAGAATATTTTCATCAAAGGAAGGAACAAAAGTATGATCCTTGGTCCTTCCGGTCAGAATATTTATCCGGAAGAGATTGAAGCCAGGATCAACAATTTTCCTTATGTGGCTGAATCGTTGGTTGTGGAGAAGAATCATAAACTGATTGCACTGATTTATCCGGATTTTGAAAGCATGGAAAAAGACCAGGTTGCTGATGAGGAATTGAAGGAGATTTTTGAAGAGCACCGGAAACACCTGAATGAACATGCACCTGGCTTTATGAATGTAATTGAATTCAGGCGCCATGATCAGGAGTTTGAGAAAACTCCTAAACGAAGCATAAAACGATTTTTATATACAGAATAATCCGTAAAAAAAAGCGTGACAAAAATTGCCACGCTTTTTTTGTGATTGTTACAATGTTTTTCCCTACTGCACAGCCTCTACACTTTTGATATCAGGTATTTCTTTCTTAAGCGCTATTTCAACTCCGGCTTTTAGTGTATGCATGCTGAAAGGACAGGCATTACAGGCTCCGGTAAGTTTTACCTTTACCACCATATCGTCAGTAATCTCTGACAGGGTTACATCCCCGCCATCAGCTACCAGATAGGGCCGGATCTGTTCCAGTGCGGCATTCACTTTATCAAGTAGTGCACCATTTGTATTTTCCATGGTTTCCTGCATTTATTTTAATGTTTGGTTATCTCCACCTTTTTTGTGGGATCCATTGTTTTATTTCTGTTGTCAACTTCTTTAAGCAAATTACCGGCGAGTTCCCGGAATGCCTGCCCGGATAAGGTTGAATCATCCAGTGCAGAAGGGCTTCCGCTATCGCCGTTTTCACGGATACTTTGTACCAGGGGAATCTGACCGAGGAAGGGAATTTTCATCTCCGCAGCAAGGTTCTTAACACCTTCCTTGCCAAAAAGATAATATTTGTTTTCCGGAAGCTCAGCCGGTGTAAACCAGGCCATGTTTTCAATCAGTCCCAGCACAGGTACATTTACCTTCTCTCCCTGGAACATTTTAATTCCCTTAATGGCATCGGCCAGTGCAACTGCCTGTGGCGTACTGACGATTACAGCACCTGTTACCGGCACTTCCTGTACCAGTGTAAGGTGTACATCACTGGTTCCGGGAGGAAGGTCAACAAACAAATAATCCAGATCTTCCCAATCGCCTTGTTGTATAAGTTGTTTCAGGGCATTTGTGGCCATAGGACCACGCCAAACAAGTGCATCTTCCGGATCCACAAAGAAACCAACAGACAATAATTTAACTCCGTATTGTTCGATCGGTACGATCATTTCCTTTCCGTCCCTGGTATTGACATGGGGACGCAGCTTCTCTGCATTAAACATCTTTGGGATAGATGGACCGAAAATATCTGCATCTATCAGTCCGACTGAGGCCCCTGTCTGTGCCACAGCAACAGCCAGGTTAGCGGCAATGGTTGATTTTCCCACCCCTCCTTTGCCTGAAGCTACTGCTATAATGTTTTTAACACCAGGTAAAACTGCATTGGATTGATTTTCTTTCTTTGTAACAGGGGGTCCAGCAATAAGGACCTCTACCTGCAGATTATCAGGCGCAAGTGCTTGTACTGCCTGCTCTACTGCTTTTGAAACAGAGGATGCAAATGGATCTTTTTGTTTGCTGAATTGAAGTGTTACAGATACCTTGTTTTCTTCTACTGTGATATCACGTATCATCTGCATCGAAACAAGGTCTTTTCCTGTTTCAGGATGTTTGATCCCGGCCAGTGCGCCTAATATTTTATCATTATTCAACGTCATGAAAATCGTTGTTTGCAATTAGTATTTATACCAGTTGCAAATATAATGATTTTCATAAAAAAGTACTTAATTTAGATTAAATAATCATAAGGATTCCAGAAATGTTTTTCAAAATCAACTACCTGATCATCTTCTACTTCAATACCTTCATTCCTGAGTAACTGTTCCATCGCAGATGAAGTGCCGAAATGCCGCTTGCCGGTAAGTTGACCATTCCGGTTGACTACCCGGTGAGCAGGAATGTATTTTCCATGGTGACTGTTGTTTAATGCCCAGCCAACCATTCGTGAAGATTGGGCAGAACCAAGATACCTTGCAATGGCACCATAGGTTGTAACTCGTCCATGGGGTATTTGCCGGGTTACTTCATAAACTTTTTCAAAAAAGTCATCATTTTTCGTCATCCGGATGCCATGTGAAAGATTGTTTATTGCCAAGTTTAAAAATAAGCAGTTTAATCGGGATGCCCTCATTCAGGAACATCTGTTCGTAGAAAGTTTTGATTCCTGCAGCCACATCCTGCAGACGGGAATGGTACAGGTCATCCGTATCGCCAACTACGGGCAACTGATTATGACTGATCACTCTTTTTGTGAATTCATACAATGCCCGGCTGTCGGTTTTAAGATGGATCAGACCGTCAGATTTGATAAAACGGGCATAATAAGACAAAAATCCGGGAGCAGTAAGGCGTTTTTTCCTGCGGTTCTTTTTCAGTTGTGGATCAGGAAAAGTAATCCATATGGCAGATACTTCATCTTCACCAAAAAAAGAGGAGATCAGCTCGATGCGGGTACGGAGGAAGGCTACATTTTTGAGCGCCTCATTTCTGGACTGTTTGGCACCAAGCCACATACGAGCTCCTTTAATATCTACACCTATGAAATTAATATCCGGGTATTTCCTGGCAAGGCCAACCGTGTACTCTCCTTTTCCGCAACCCAGTTCCAGCACGATCGGATTATTGTTTTCAAACCATTCAGACCATTTTCCCTTCAGGTGAAAATCATCATGAAACACTTCCTGTATACCAGGTTGAAATACATGCTCGAATGTTTCCATCTCCGCAAACCTGGCCAGCTTATTTTTTGACACAGTTTGATATTATTTAAAAAGTAAGACTCAGGGATTATATTTTTCAATGCGTATGCCTGCATCCACAACACCCGGGAGCTGATCAATGCGCATGGCCTGTTGCAGGTTGAAAGTATAAGTTCCCGGAACAGGGAAGCGTATATTCTTCCTGAAAGGGCGCTGGTGCTGCCAAATGCTGCCAAATCCTTTTCCATACCACCGTCCGCGCTTATCAGCCAGGATAAGTTCAACAGTATCGCGTCGCGACAGACCTGATGGAGCAGTAGTTGTAACAAACAAATAAAGGTTGCTCATGGGATAGGCTCCCGTATTACGCAGGTTGATAAACACATTATATGCCTGTGCTGTATCGGTAAGAGGAACATCAAAAGTCAGGACATTGTCCTTGTTCCATTTCCTGTCGGGGATCGACTTGTTTTGTTCGTAGACCATATTCCGGTCGCATGATGGAAACAAAATCAAAATCCCCAGCAATACCAGGTACTTATTTATTAGGCCCATTGGCTTTGTTGTTATTTCGGTTAATATTTTTATTCTTTCTTTTCTTTTTCTTTTTACGTAAAGGTTTTTTATCATCAAACCGGGTCAGGCTGTCACTTCCCACTTCATTTCTAAAGTCCAGCTCTTTGATGTCCCCCGGGATATCAGTTGCTTCAAACAGTTTTTCAACCTTGATACCTTTTTTGTTTAATTCGATGATCTCGAGCACCCGTTCAACAGGAACAGCAACCATATTACCTGCAAAATCCCTGTCAAAAGAATACCACATCATGCGCCGGTACACATCGGTTTTCTGATGATAAGCCGAAGTCTCTTTTGTTTCGAGGACAATACTGGTATCCGGGAAGCTCTTGCGTGCATCAAGGTATCCGCTCAATTCATAGTTAAGGCAACATTTAAGTTTGCCACATTGTCCGGCGAGTTTTTGTGGATTCAACGATACTTCCTGGTGCCGGGCAGAGTTGGTGGAGACAGAAACAAAGTCGGTAAGCCAGGTTGAGCAGCAAAGTTCTCTTCCGCAGGAACCAATACCTCCAATGCGGCCGGCTTCCTGACGTGCTCCGATTTGCCGCATTTCGATACGTACCCGGAATTCTTCTGCCAGGACCCTGATAAGTTGACGGAAATCCACCCTGTCGTCAGCAATATAATAAAAGATGGCCTTGGTTTTGTCGCCCTGGTATTCAACATCCCCTATTTTCATGTCCAGGTTAAGATCTGCAGCAATTTTCCGGGCTTTAAGCATAGTCTGCTCTTCAAGGGCTATGGCCTCATTCCATTTTTCCAGGTCAACCGGTTTGGCTTTTCTGTAAATCTTCTTAATCTCATCACGCTCCTCACTAAAACCATAATGACGCATCTGTTCTCTTGCCAGTTCACCTGCAAGGGAAACCACACCAATATCATGTCCCGGAGAAGCCTCAACAGCCACTACGTCTCCGGCTTTTAGGGGTATCCCGTTTACATTTTTAAAGAAAGTTTTTCTGGTATTTTTAAATCGTATCTCAACAAAGTCGGTAATGGTAGGGGCTAATGGGACGTCCTGAAGGTAGTCGGTAGTATCTAATTTGTTACAGCCACCTGAACAGCCACCGCCTGATCCATCTGATGTACCACAGGATCCGCGCGGGGTTTCTGCAACGCTTGGCTTAATTATCATAATATATAGGTTATATCTTTTCTGTTTAACATCAATAATTTAGACAAAAATAGAATATCCCGGCAGGATATTCACAAAAATGTTAAAAAATTACTTCCTCAATAGTGCCATCATTTTAAGTCCAAGATCAAAAAGGATAAGCTTCTCATATCCATTGGCCATAATGTGGTAACTGGCAGTATTGAATTCTTCGTTCATTCTAAATATATTCCGTTCGTTTACGAACCTTGAGAATTTTACAGTAAATTCCTTTTCTTCGTCGGTAAGGAAGTTCAGAGAAGGTTCGTTGAAATGAAAAATAAAATTCTCACGCAGTAGCCTGAGTGAATAATCAAAAAACTCCCTAATTCGCTCTCTTCCGAGGGTTGTCATCTGGTCAGTAAAAGTCATGAGGCCGGTAACATCCTTATTAAATGCACATAACATAAATTCTCTGAATCTTACCCTGTTGAATTCGATTTCTTCACTTTTTTCCGCGACTTCAGCAGCTTTCAGCATATTTCCTTCGGATAGATGTACGATATTACGGGCTGATCTGGCATCCAGCGAGTATTTTTCAGTAAGCTCGTGTTCAAGACTCTCAGCATCAATCCGGGGAATTTTAAGAAGCTGGGTACGCGACAGGATAGTGGGAAGGATCATGGAACTATCTTCAGCCGCCAACAGAAAAAGCGTCTTCCGGGGAGGTTCCTCAAT
>DASQZP010000009.1:0-3482 GCA_035638655.1 Bacteroidales bacterium | reverse complement strand
TTTAGCCGAATTATTACCTTACGCTAGATTTGTACACATTATTAGAAACCCAATCGACTATGTGAAAAGTGAAAGCTCTCGCAATCGGTATGGAGTCGGTGATAACTTAGATATAAGGATTCCTGTAATGGGAAATAGTATAATTGAGAAAAATGCATACGCTTATTTAGCTATTAACGATAAAATTACAAAGTTACTTGCAGAAATACCAGATTCACGTAAACAATTCATAAAATTTGAAGAAATATTCAATGATGAAAGTAAAATAGGCTCATTAACACATTGGTGTGGAATCAGGTATAGAGAAAAGCATTGGAATAATCTAAGAAATCATCGAATAAATGAATCTGGTAAAGCAAGAACATTTAATTTGGATAATATTGAGAAAGTTATCGAAATAACCCAAAAATATTACAATTTATTTCAATAATGTTTAATCTGAGGAGTTAGGACACTATAAAATGGTAAAAATCTCTGCCTGCATGATGGTTAAAAACGAAGAAGAAATGTTACCACAATGTCTTGAGAGCATTAAAGATGTCGTGGACGAGATAATTGTCGTCGATACCGGATCAGAAGATCGAACGGTTGAGATCGCAGAATCGTTTGGTGCAAAAGTGTATCATCATACCTGGGAGAATGATTTTAGCAAGCATCGGAACCAATCGATTAGTTATGCAACGGGTGATTGGTTTTTAATTATCGATGCTGATGAAAGAGTTGATGCAGAAAAACTTTCTGTGGAAAAGATTAAAAATCATCTTGCGAATCTAAGAGAACACGTCAATGCTGTACTAGCTACAGTTGTAGATCATAAACGGGATGAGACGGAGAACGTTCGGTTTAAAAGCGCCCGGCTATTTCGAAATGACGTGGGGATTCATTACGAAGGAATTGTACACAATAAACCGGTATATAACGAGAGTCCCGTAAATTCTGATCTTGAAATTCATCACTATGGCTACGATCTGGATCAGGCAAAAATGGATGCCAAGTTTGTCCGTACAACAAATCTGTTGAAACAACGCATCAATGAAAACCCGGATGATTTTGAAGCATATTTTTATTTAGCTAACTCGTATGGCTCCAAGAAAATGATAGATAAAACTATTGAATATTCTGAAAAATCAATAGAACTAATGCCAGATAATTTACCAAATAACAAACTTTATAATTCAGCGTATTATACACTGTGCGGTTGTTACATAACCAAACAGAAACTGGATGTAGCCAAAAAGTGGGCTTATCGTGGCTTAAAATTAAATAAATATGATATAGGATTGTACTTTAGGTTAATAAATATAGCACTACAAGAAAAAGACTTTATAGAGGTAAAAAAGAATTCCTTAAAATATTTGGAGTCATACGAAATAATTGCAAAAGATCCTGTGAGAGCTGGTGGCCAATTCATATTTAACACAGATGAATCGAGTTATAAGGCCGTTCAGTATTGGTTGTTGAGTTCCTATTTAGTACTCAAGGAATTTGATACTTTTTGGAAATTATGGAATGAAGTCAAGTCTAAAATATTTTCCGAGGAGAAATTGCAAAATGAAATTTTAAAAAATGCAAAAACAGCGAATGAATCTTCGATTATTGTGCCAGTAAGCATTGAGTTATTTACGAAACTAGATAGGAAAACTGAATTATTGTATCCGCTAGCTGAATGGATGATTGAGAGTAATTTTACTTTTGATGTTATAAAGAAATTCATTCATTATCTCCCAGATTCAGATGATGCACAAATTCAACTCCTGGATAACCTTGCTGAAAATTTTCAAAAGATTGGTAAACCATTATTAATTTTCAAATTCAAAGATAAACTTTCTCAGAGCATCTGTAATAGTTTGTCTTTCAAGGCGATTTTACTGAAAGCAGCTCACTCTGAAAACAATACTCCTTTATTACGTGAAGAATTTGAGACTCTTTTAGATAACATAGAAAGTTTTAATGAACTACCAGAAAATGCTCTTTTGATACTATCTAATTATCTATTAGAAACAGAAGACATCAATAATTTTATTACTGTAACTGATGTGTTACTAAAAATCAATAACATCAAATATGATAAAGAGATTAGCGATTTTTCAGAATTAGCAAAAGTCTATGAATTATTAGGAGAGAATTATAATAAATCTGGACAGTATTACTATTTGCAAACTGCGTATGAAATCGCTTTCAGACTCACTGGGAATTTTGATATGGTGAAAAAAGTGGCTGATCAATACTTTGCCACAGAAGATTATCAAAAAAATATTGTGTATTACAATAAATTACTTCAAAACAATTGTGCAAATCAGCATTCCCTTGTTAATCTAAAACAATCTTTCCTTGCTATAGGAAATGAAGAGGCGGCGGAAAAATGTACACGCCTGCTTCAGGCATTATAGTGTGCTAG
The DNA here is from genome assembly GCA_035638655.1 of Bacteroidales bacterium. GTDB lineage: Bacteria > Bacteroidota > Bacteroidia > Bacteroidales > DASQZP01 > DASQZP01. The sequence goes on along the minus strand of DASQZP010000009.1, from coordinate 1,084 downwards.
TAACTCTCACTATGCATAACATGGGGTGTGGTTTATATAAGCTAATTCCCTGTACTGCAGCAAAGATCCCAATTCACATAATCTTTAGTTAACTCAAATAAATATAAATAGTTGAAATTTAAGCTAAAGAATTTGGATAGATGGTCGATAATACTATTAGAAACGATGATGGCCATCATCAAATTGCAAGGACGCAAATCAAAACTAATCATTCAAGGAGGAATGAATTATGGCTTTAAGAGTTGCAAATAACGTGGCTGCCCTGAACGCGCAGCGGAATTTAAACAAAAGTCAGAACATGCTTTCCACATCACTTCAGCGACTTTCATCCGGTCTCCGGATTAACAAGGCGGCTGATGATGCGGCAGGTTTATCTATTTCACAGGGTTTTCGTGCTGATATTGCCTCTTTCAGGAAAGCATCTCAGAATGCTTCGCAGGCAACTGCAATGTTGCAGACGGCTGAAGGTGGAATGGATCAGATTCACAATATGCTGACTCGTTTGAAAGAACTTTCAACACAGGCTGCTTCTGATAATGTTGCCGGTAACCGCAGTGACATCGATGCTGAAGCCCAACAGTTGATCTCTGAAATTGACCGGATTTCACAATCAACAACCTACTCGGGTACCTCACTATTGGATGGTTATGGCAAGACAAGTTCTGAACTTAGTACTTTAACGACTAATAGTACAATTGCCATTTCTGGGTTTGATGTGTCTCATGCAGATCCAGCACTGAATTATTCTGTTTCTGCAAGCGCCACTGACGATACTGTAACTATTACAGCTACTGTCAACGGCGGACAACTAAGTCAAACTGCAACCTTATCTGCTGGGAGTACGATAAACTTTGACGCATTTGATATTAGTTTCAGTATTGCAAGCGGAGCAACCAATGGTCAGTTGGATGCAGTCGGTGCAACTTTGGCATCTAATAGTATTTCTGTCAATGCTTCAGGTGGAACTTTCCAGGTTGGCGCATCAAACAATGACAATAACCAGCTCGATTTCAGTATTGATAGTGTGAGGACGAGTGATCTTGGTTTAGATAGTCTTAGTCTGACGACATTGACTGGTGCTCAG
>DASQZP010000008.1:0-3824 GCA_035638655.1 Bacteroidales bacterium | reverse complement strand
TACAATTTTAACTTCGACGGGGGTGATTTCCGGTGAATCGGATAAATCGATTGTCTGATTCTTATCGATTTTAAGCACACCGATGAACGTGATTTTCTTTCCGATGTTTTTTGGAGAAGTCAAACTCGATTTGATGTTTTTTGCAACGAGTTTATTCAATGCATTTGAGATGTTATCATAATCCATCATATTTGAAAAATCATTAACGCTGACCCAATGGGTGGCATTGATGACCGCATTTCCGAAAATGGCTGAATTTTTCAGATGGATCTGCGTATGTTTCAATCGGGTCAAATTTATAACCGCATATCCCAGCGAATCGGAGGTAGAGTCTATCGTACCTTTCGATTTAATCAGGAAATAGTAGGAATTCGAAATCCCATTGCTATGACTATACTGATTAAAAACAGCTTTTCTGTTCCTTTTTAACTTATTTAATAAGCTTGAATAGAAAATGGCCTGATTGAATAATCTGTTCTTATTTTTATTATAAAGTTTCTGTGCGTAAGCAACCGGATTGAAATCTTTCTTATCTTGTGCCGATTGTCGTTTTTTCAGGTTTTCGATATAGACCGAGTTATATACTAGAAAACCGCAAAATCCTATAAAAAGAATAATCTTAGTTATCTTCATTCTGCTTCTTTCCAAAAGGTATATATTGGTTAACGTTTTTCTCTGTAACCAAATCGACTGAAACGGGGATCTTCTCTTGAAAATTACGTTTCCCTTTTAAATATTCGTCCGCCATTTCAGCTGCTTTATCAGCCATGACACGAGGAAATTGCATCATCGTGGCTGTTATTTCTCCTTTTTTTATTGCATTGATGACATCTTTGGCTCCATCGAATCCAAAAACCTTAATTTTATTCTGCAATCCAGCTGAGACAATCGCCTGATAAGCGCCCATCGCCATAGCGTCATTACCGCAAAAGATAGCATTGATATCCGAATGAGCTTGTAAAATGGACTGCATCACATCCATCGCCTTATTTCTGTCGAAATCGGCACTCTGCTGAGCCACCATCTTTAAATTGGGATAATTGTCGACAACGCTGTGAAATCCCTTGGAACGACTCCACGTGTTGTCATCACCTACAAGTCCCAATAATTCAGCGTATTTTCCCTTTTTATGCATTACTTTAACAAAGTATTGCCCCATTTTTACAGCTCCAGAGTAATTATCAGAAAATATTTGAGATTCTGCGGCTGTTTTTGAATCGATTTCACGATCCATACAAAATGTTGGTATTCCTGCTTTTTTTGCTTTCTGAACATTACTTACAGAACCTTTAGAATCAGTCGCATTAAAAAGAATGGCGCTGTACCCAGCAGCGATGAGATTATCAAAATTATCAGCTTCTTTTGAATTACTATTTTGAGAATTAAAAATCGTTGCTTTATATCCTAACTGACGTGCCTTTTTTGCTGCCGTATTGGCAAGTACCACGAAATAAGGATTATTCATCGTTGAGACAACAACCGCTATTTTTTTCTGACTATTCTTTTGATTGGATTTCGACTTCTTTTTACTGCAACCAAAAGTAACCAGGGATAAGATCAGTAAGTATAAAATGAGGGAATATCGCTGTGATTTCATAAACATATGAGGATTTTTATCGAATATAATAGTTATGATTTAATGATCGATACTGGTAACAAGCAGGACGTTTTTTCCCGATTCTTTCCGAATTTATAAGTATTATAGAAGGCTTTGCAAAACCAGGGATTTTGTTCAAGATCAAAGCTTGAATGACTTCGAAACCGCAGCATCCAGAATGCTTTCGGGATTCTAGGATTTCGAAGTCGTGAAAATGCAGATATTGGACAAAAGAACGGTTTTGCATAGCCTTCTTATACTTGTTATGTTATTGTTATCCATAAAATTATTACAAATATCATAAATCATTTTTTTGAAACGGAGTGTCTAACTCCGGGAAGGGGATAATGTTTGGCCCCATCTTCCAAAAGTAAAATCCAATCCGTTTTCTTTCCGGATGTCGGTGGAGTATACGTTTGATATGCGGAATTATCGGAAGTATGAACCCAATGAGCAACACCATACCGGGGATTATACCAAATCACTTTCAATGTCCGGCCTTTGACTTTCAGATAACTCCGGTCGACGGTGAAACTTTTACCCTGAGGTGTATAAATAATCGCAAAGGAACGATCTCTTGCAACTGCTGCCCTTATCTTGGCGCCACCATGATCCGGTCCGCTGACAATCATTTTCTGGCAGGGTTTCATCTCTTCAAAAGGGACCGATTCAAATAACTGTTTAACATAGGTCATGTCAAAGGCACCCGGTTCATTTAACGCTTCTTTCCAGGGGATATCAGCCCAATCTTTCGGCTTAACATCCGTATCATAAAACTGCCAAATGTTGTTGTTACCGTATGTAAAACCACAGGCACCTGCCAAAATTGACCAATAAGCACCCTGACGAACGGCATAAGATGTAAACCGGTTGTATCGATTGTAATTCTTAAAATAGAAACCAACCGGCATCATCTCGTACGCAGGTTCGCCATCCAGTGTTGGTTTGGTTGGTTTCAGGTTATAATCGTGATGTATAAAAATTCCGGTATCGATATTACGGGCACTGTGGGAAGTCTGAGACATATTAAAATTGATCCACTTGGCATGAGGTAAAAACTGAGATGACATACCCGGTCCGACCGGATGAAAGGTAATAAGATGATCGCCACCGACCCCTTCATTCAGTCCTTCAGCCATTGATTTAAGAATAGCGCGTTCTTTCGGAGAATAGACCCCGGTATCGCCTCCTAAAATCCATATAACAGGTTTTTTTTTATATCGCTTACCAAGAAACTCACCGTAGATTTTGGCATTTTTAACATTGAAAACATAAGGCGGTTTTTTGTTAAAACGTGCCCAGTTACCGCCCCAGGTAGGCAACATTCCTATATGTAATCCCAATTTTTGAGCTTCATTAACTACCTGATCGACATATTTAAAATAGGCAGGATTCGGTTTTGTTGGATCTCCATCAATCAATGGTTTATCGCCGAGAGCGTTCGGTTTGTTAAAGTCACCACCGCTTTCCAAAAGAGAGGCTTGTATTACAGTGAAGCCTTTATTCGCCCTGTTTTTCAAATAGTAATCGGCTTGTTTCAGATTTAATCGTCGAAATAAATACCATGCCGTGTCGCCTAAGTAAAAAAATGGGGTACCATCCGAATATTCAAGATAATGATGATTAGGGGATACTTTCAGGTGACCGTGGCTTTGTCCATAAGAAGTTTTACTAAAAGAAATGAGTAGCAAAATCAGAAACAAAAATTTTAACAACGCCAGCAACAAACTTCTGATTTCGCTTGAATTATGCTCACTCAAGTCATATTGCCTGTTGGAGATATTTGTTAACTCTTCCAACTCGTCGTACTTATTAAAAACAATATCATTTAATAAGAAAGCGCTTTGATGGATCGGCATATTTTAGATTATTTATTTATGGTCATATTCAAATAGCCTCAATTAAATATTAAACTATAGATTTTGTTTTTATTATCCAAAAGTTATTTTTCATTTATTTATTATTTATAATATAAACGAAATTAAAAACAAATAAAAGACAAATCTTGGATATGCGGTCACAGCTTTGGCCTTATATAATGTCCCTACACTAAATTCTATTGAAGAATAGTGTGGTATGATACCAAATGACGATAAGAATCCAATAAATGATCCGAAGTTATTTCATGTAATCTTAAATGTGCCAACTACAGAAATATATAATTATTGATAAAATGCAGAGTTTCAGATTTTTACCCGATAATCATTTTTATGTCATTTTCTTTGAG
>DASQZP010000007.1:0-3337 GCA_035638655.1 Bacteroidales bacterium | reverse complement strand
AGGAAAAATTCGGAAGCCAAAAGAATTGCCAGCTATTAAGGATGAAGAGATTCCTTATGAATTGCCAAGAACATGGAAGTGGTGTAAACTTGGAGAGATAGTTATTGTTGAAATGGGACAAAGCCCACCAGGAAATACTTACAATAAAGATGGAATTGGTATTCCTTTAATTAATGGGCCTGTTGAATTTGGACTTGGTCCATTTTCATATACTAAAATTAGACAGTATACCACAAAGCCTTCCAAGATATGTAGTAAAGAAGATTTCCTCCTTTGTGTGCGAGGGTCAACAACTGGAAGGACAAATATTTCTGGATTCGATGCTTGTATAGGACGAGGAGTTGCTGCCTTAAAACCTTTGTATACAGATGATTTTGTTAGATGGTGTATTGTTAATCTGAGAAGTAAAATTTTTAATACTGGAAAAGGTTCTACTTTTCCAAGTATTAACAGGACCGAAATATTGAATTTGCTTATACCTTTGCCTCCTGAAAGAGAACAAGAGATAATAATAAAAAGAATTAAAGAAACATTTAGTAAATGTGATGAACTAAAAGAAAAGCTAATTCAATCTCAAAAAACAGATAAAAGATTATTAGAAGCCTTAGTAAATGATGCTTTAAAAGACGACAAATCTGAAAATGATGAGCCAGCACACATAATCCCACTTCCAAACATAACAACAACCGATGTTCATGGAGGAATTATTGCAAAGGTCATTCAGGCACATGAAAAAAATCCCCAATACCAAAACTTATTAGGTCATGTTAAAGCCGAAAAAGTAAGTCATTTGGTAGAATCGCATCTCGGAATTGAACTCGATCGAAATCCCAAACGATTGGCCGCCGGTCCGGCTGATTTTCCCCATTTAAAAAAAGTAGAACACCGGGCACAAATGAAACGCTGGTTCACCAGGAAAAATCAAAAAATTGGGTACAGCTACAAACCCGGAGATCAGATGGCCGAGATCATCAAAACCATAGATGAAAAACTCGGATCAAAAAAAGATCAGGTAGATGAGCTCATAAAACGATTCCTTCCCTTGGACAAACTCCGTTCGGAAGTAGTAGCCACTCTATACGCTGCATGGAATGATTTAATAGCCGATGAAAAAACACCAACCGATGATGAAATCGTCCAGGAAGCCAGTACCAAGGAACACTGGTCCAAAGAAAAAGAAAAAATACCCAAAGAAAACTTTTATAAGGCTCTGGAATGGATGAGAGATAAGAAATTGGTGCCGGATGGGAGAGGGAAGAGGACAGTGAAAAAAAAGTGATATATGATAAGAATATAATTCAATTTTATGGCACAGAAATCACATTTGTATTTTAGAGGCGAACAATTACATCGTGGAGAATTTAAATATTCACGACGTAATGTTGGTTCTAATAATGATGATTCAAGAGATGCTAATTATGCTCCTATGCAGGAAACGTTTCGAGTCAGCTTAGGTAACTTTAATCATAAAAGACAATTAAGAGAAGAGAGAAGAAATCCCAATATTGATGTTGCTCATTTAGATTATATTCAGCTAAATTTTTTTGATGTTTTTAAGCTATCAAATTTCGAAAATAAATATAGGGATCAATTTGGTTTAAGAGCCGTTACATTTTGGGATTATAACCGGTCCGGATTATTTGCGATAGAAAATACGGATCAATTCGAAAAATTTTTAAGAGATGTTCAATATTTTATTGATGCTGATAATCCAGGAGAAAATGCTAATTATTCACCAGAAATTCGTTTTATTAAGTCATTTGATGGATATTCCAGAGAAGAAATTTTAAAATTGTCCGGTTCACACCCTCAAGTAGTATTAGACTTAATAAAAAGCGTACCGTTATTAATTCAGTTTGTTGAACCTGTTAGAAATTCATTAGAAGCATATCTGAATCAAAAGGGTATTGATTACGATCTCAATAGGATATCTGAAACTATAGAGTTAAACAAACCGGAATGGGATACATTAGTTGAAATTGCTGATAACTTTGATATCGTTCAAAGTATTTCCTCGCATGATTCGGGCATAATTAGACCAACGGCATACGGCTTACCAATAAGAGAATATGGATTTTCAATTAAAGAAGATAATATTGATGATTTACCGATCATTGGTATTCTCGATTCCGGAGTAAGTGACCAAAACCCACTATCACCTTTATTAATTAAAGCACAAAATCCGTTTGATCTTACAGGAACCGATCCTTTTGATGATAATATCGATCATGGTACGGGAGTAGCAGGATTAGCGGCCCTTGGTTCTAAACCATATCCTGATTTTCGAGGTGAATTTGATGCCGATGCACGTATATTATCTATTAAAATTTTACATGAAAACCATAGTCCTATATCACAAAATGGTGTAATAAATGCAATTAGGAGGGCTTATAATGATTATAGTGTTAGAATTTTTGTACTGACCATTACATGGGATGATTTCAAACAAACACATGAAGAACAATCTGAATACACCTTAGCTTTAGATCGAATAGCAAACGAACTGGATCTTTTAATCTTTATCTCTACTGGTAACCTTGATTCTTATTTTGATAGACATGCACAACTAATAAATTATCCGGAGCATTTTTTGAATGAAGCTTCAAATATTAGAACTCCAGCAGATAGCATGAACAATATATCTGTAGGTGCCGTAGCGGCTAACTTTGAAGATGGACAATTTGATGGATTTTCAAAAGATCGAAATTATCCGGCGGTCTATAGTTTAAAGAATCATATGGATTGGGATGATGATTCCTTAAAAAGAAATATGATAAACTTACAACTTATCAAACCTGATATTTTATTGCCCGGTGGGGATGTAAATGATCAAACAGAACCCGATGATTACGGTTTACAAGTACTATCTGCAAATACGGGTATGTTTTTCAATAAAGAAACAGGAACAAGTTTTTCAGCTCCATTAGCCGCAAATATTGCAGCGAGATTATTAAAGCAATATCCTTCAATAACGAGTATGCAAACTATCAAGGCATTAATAATTAATAGCGCTGAAAAAATTGTACTTGGACCGGAGTTTCGTGAATTTTCAAGACGTAAACGTCTTGCTGTTACCGGACGTGGAAAACCTATTGATACTAATGCTATCTTTTCAGATTCTCATAGAGTTACCTTCATTATTGAAGGCACTGTTGATCCGGGTAAGATGGAGGTATATGAATTAGCATTGCCAGCATATCTTAATGAGATGTATAAATCTCAAGGACTATTGAAAGTAAATGGTACCTTATGCTTTAAATTTAATCCGGTGCCGGATAGTCATATATCCTATTGTCCAATACATTTTGCATTTGGATTTTTTAAGAATATTCCAGCT
>DASQZP010000006.1:0-6427 GCA_035638655.1 Bacteroidales bacterium | reverse complement strand
GGGGACAACGGCCAATGCGGTGCTCATTCAGATTTGGACAGCAATGATTACGATGCTGATTTTAAAGTATCTGAAAGCTTGTGCAAGCTACTCTTGGTGCTTGTCCAATATGGTGGCATTTCTACGATTAAACCTATTTGTGAAGTTTGACCTGAGGAAGCTGTTAAATGAGCCTTTTGAACCACCAGATCCACCGGAGGGCACTGATCATATACAGATAAATTTATTTGAATGGGGGGATTGATTTTGAAACAGCGAAATAATCTGTCCTAATCACACAGAAAGCTTTATATTTGCGGAAAGTCTAAACGTTTGGGACAGCTATGTCATTTTTCCATCTAAAGTTACTAAATCCATAACAAACTGTCTTGTTACAGACGTTATGCTTAGTTTATCTTGTAAGATAATAATGTCAATGTTGCTTTGTACAAAGCAACAGGTCCTGTGGGTGAAGTACCTGACATTTCATTATAGTTTATCTTTACAATACCAATATCAGGTTCAATCCAGTAAGTAATAGTACCTTTATCTCGATAAGTACTGATTTTTTGAACTATTCGATAACTCTTATAGGATTTATCTTTATCCCAGCTAAGAGAATCCTTAGAAATAATAGTATACCTGCTATTATTATCAGTCCATTTTTCACCAACTTTTAAAGGATAGGCTATTTTTGTGGCAACAACATTTTGTGGAAAACTAAAACGAAGAGCATTTCTTGAGTAACTAATAGCTATCGAATCTGTGTGCAGTACTCGTAAAATTACTGGAGTATAAACAACATGTCCATTGGGTAAAGTAAAAGTAGAATCAACAAGTCGGTGATATTGCAGGATCCACAAAGATTGGATTTGCTCTGATGTAGTATCTGTTTGTAAAATTTTTACTAGCATCGTATCCTGTTTTAGATTAGGAGAACTATAATTATATATAGCATAGGTCCAAGTACTACCTGCAGATAATGGAAAAGATGAGGATAGTCTTTTGAATTGCTTGGTGCCGAATAAACTGCAACCTGAGATGATGGTAACCGTAATAAAAATTTTAATAAAAATCGGTATGCGTTTCATAAGAATTTCCATTTCTAATCAACCACAATCATTTTTTTATCAAATAAATAGTTCTGAACTATCTGTAAATTTGATATTAAAAATGCTTCATCTTTGATAGTGAGACCTATTTTGTGAAAAAAATAATGGGATTCATGAATTCATTTATTTCTTGCAGGAATTTTATTATAGGGTAGAGAGCCTTTATTTGCAACATTTCTCGAACGTAACTTATTAGCTATCATATAGTTTATGATAAATTTATTAACAAAAGAAACTAAAGACAAGTATTTAGATTAAATATGATCATCCAAATAAGAGGTGCTTTGAAACTATACTTAGCAGACAAAAAGAAAAATCCGTACGGAATGAGGAATAGGTTCGCAATGAATTCAATTTAATACCCTAAAGTCTCATGAAGTGAGAGCATTAAAAAGGTATATTAATATCATATTGTACCCCAAAATTAAATACAATCGATTGCTATCGATCTATTTATACCATCCAAAGAAAAACGTGATGAGGCCGTTTATAAGGCTGTTAAAAGAGTATTGCGAGAAGAAATGCCTGAAATATTTCAAAAAGCTACCCGAAAAAAAGAGCTCAGAACAGAAGATGTGATGCAAATATTACAATGTTCTCGAAGGCATGTGCAATATCTGAGAGATTCCAACCAAATTGAATTTCATCAAACTGCAAGAACTATTCGATATACAATAGAGGCAGTGGATGATTTTTTGAATAGAGGGAAAGTTGTGGGGGCGGAATAATTGAAAATAGTTTGCCGGGTTATAATTCCGAGGCTCACTAAAATTATTTGATTTACATGATACTTATTTAAAAAACTTATGTAATAATTTGTATTTATAAAAAAATAACCTTATTTAATTTTAGATACGTATCCAAAATTAGATGCTTTGTGGTTTGTATAATCCGCTAATTAATAAGGGATTTATTAAAACATAACCTGGTTAAATTAATCCTCGATAAATATGAAGATGGGTTTTAGGTTAATACATAAATAAAGGGGAGATATTCTATGTATAATTATTTTAAAAAAAACTTTAGGAATACTTTATGCAATTATTTTTATTACATTTCAATGGCAATTAGCAAACGCCCAATACAAACCATTAATGGGTAAAACATTACCAGGTGGAATAGTTAATTTAGCTAATCTAAAGACCTCATTAAGTAAGAATTTAAACCGACCAAAGTTTATTCCACACATTAAATTACAGTTTTCAAGTAAGAGAGAAAAGTATCGATTAAAACAGAAGGCTAACTCTAGACTTAAAGCAACTGAAGAACTAGATAATTCATCGAAAGTGAAAAGTTCGCAACATACACAATCGCTTTCATCGGGTGGATTTGAGACAACTCAAAGTATAAAATCTTCTCAATTTACAAGTTTTGATGGTGTCACAGAATGGAATGGTTATCCACCAGACCCAAATTTAGCTGTTGGTCCTAATTATATTGTAGAAGCAGTTAATAGAATGTTAGTTGTATTTAATAAATCTGGAGTTAGTGAATATGAGATAGATTTTGGCACTTTTTTTTCTAATTTTGTAAATAGTAATGATAATATTGGTGATCCTAAAATAATATATGATCAATATTCAAAAAGATATGTACTAGTTATTCTTGACTTTACTAAGGGCACTTACTTAATTGCAGCAACTGAAACTACAGATCCGTTGGGTAACTGGTATAAATATAGTTCAAATGCAAAATATGATGGAAACCTATATACAGGAAATTATCCTGATTATACGGGTCTCGGTTATGATAGTAACGTTATTTATGTAACATCGAATCAATTTACTGTCCCCGCATCAAAAGCAACAGATAGTGATTTTGCTTTTTCTAAGATTCGTATGTTCTACAAATCCCAGCTTTATAACGATCATACATTAACATATGCAGATTTTGCTGGTATGGAAGATAGTTATGGTAAAGTTTGGGCTATCAAACCTGCTCATCACTATGGAAATACTTCTAGCGCTTATTTAATTAATACAGAATTAGGTGGTGGAAGTTCTGTGACGTTATGGAGAATAGATAACCCTCTAACTAATCCGACTCTCAGTCAGCAAGATATTATTAATGTTGCTAGTTATTCTAGTCCTGTTAGCGCTGTAGAGAAGGGTTCTAATGATAATTTAGATGCAGGTTTTACATTTACTCAAGATTGTGTATGGCGAAATGGTTATCTATATACAGCTTTCACAACAAAACATGACTGGGGTAGTGGTAATGTTGATGCGATTCAATATTTAAAAATAAATACAAAGACGAATGGTCTCCCAATTGATGCTGTGTATGGTAGTCCTACAGCATATTATTTTTATCCTAATATATCTGTGGATAAGTATGGTGATATGGCAATTGTTTTTAATCGGTCAAGTTCAAGTGAATATGGAAGTGTTCGTTGGACTTATAGAAGAGCTGATGATAAAACAGCTAACCCAAGTCAATCTTTAAAAGAGGGAAAGTATTCTTATGATTATCTTGATGATAATAATAAAAATCGATGGGGTGACTATACTGGAATTTGCATAGACCCAAATAATGAAAATAAAATTTGGTTTTGCGGAGAATGGGCTTATGATGCCGTTACTTGGTCTACTGAAATAGGAAGTGTTGATTTTTATCCCTACGCATTAAGCGGTGACATTACCAGTAACCGTACTCTCAATGGGTCTTATGTTGTCCCTCATTCATTATCGGTACAATCTGGAGCTACTTTAACAATAGATGCTGGTTCTGTACTGGGACTTGGCAATAATGTCTCAATAAATATTAGACCGGGAGCTAAATTAACTGTAAACGGTATTTCAAATTCACCAGTTCATTTTCAACGTCTTTATGCTGATACTGCATGGGGTCAGATTTATTTGTATGGCGACGGAAATCAGTTTACCTGGACTCTCTTCGATGGTGGAAATAAAAATGTTGGTGTTGGAAGCACGAATAATACATTTACCGACTGTACCTTCCGTAATGGCTGGCGGGGTGTGAGTTCCGGTTCCAATCAGTCAGGCAGTGGTAACAGTAGTTTTACCATGACCGATTGTATGGTTGAGAATAATAGTTCGGTTGGAGTGGTTGCTTATTATTCGAATGTGAGTTTATCCGGTACGACCATCCAAAATAATGGTCAGGCTGGTTTATGGCTTTATAACAGTTCTTCTAATAGTTTCTCACGAAATGCATTCATATCAAATGGAACGACGAGTTCAGGTAGAGATGGTATGGAAGTTGTTGGAGGAAGTGATGTTTCCTTTACTCCTTCCGGTTTAAACTTAGTTGCTAATAATCCCACAGATCAAATTAATGTAGATGCTGGTTCAAGTTTGATAATGGGAGATCCTAGCTTACAAGAAATGGGATATAATAGTATATATGGCGGAAGTGGATATCATATTAACAATCAAAGTTCCACGACAGTAGGGGCTTATGGAAATTGGTGGGGTACCTCCAGTCCATCATCCTATCTTTTCTTGGGATCAGTGGATTATTCCGGGTATATGAGCTATGACCCTTGTGTCCAAATTGGTGGATGTGGCGTAGCCTCAGATCAATATCCCCAACAGGTAGGCCCTTATACCTTACAACTAATGGTAGTAAAGAATACAGCCAGCAAGGCTAGTTCAGAATCGAGCGGTGAATCTATAAAATCTGGTAATAAAATCTCCACAACCTTCACTCCTGTTTCTAAATCAGTATACCGTAAGAAAAGACGGGCTCTGATGCATTCGTTATGGTCTTCGATTACTAATGATAATAATGCCAATAGGCTTATGTCTGAGATGCACGAATTATATCGGTTGGATCTGGAATCCCATGGAGATACAAGTTTTACCAGTGAACGAAATACTGACCGGTTAATGTGGCGTTCCATGATACAGAAATATCTGATTGGTAAACAGATTCAGAATGCCGGAGGTGTCCAATTATCTGCTTCCCAGGTTGCCGATCTGATGATCATGGATGAACACGAGGCCCAGCGTTTCGGAAAATATACAGAGGCAAGCAAGAAAGTGGATGAGTATACTCCATATATAACGGATCCGCGACAAAAAGTGGCCCTGGAGATTGATCATATGAACCTTATGAATGAACAGGGTAATTATAAACAGGCCCTGGCCATGCTGGATAATGTGGAACAGGGGGAAATCGCCCTTGGAATGAAATCAAAACGAGTCCACGCTTTGTATAAAATAGCACAGGACAATATGCAGCAGACTATGAAGAAACAACAGGCACAAGCAGGTAATCAAAATAAAAAGAAAATGGCCGCCACAACGTCAACCCAACCGGATAAAACAATATTACAGCCCAATTATCCCAACCCATTCAATCCAACCACAAACATTCGTTATGAACTGGCTAAACCGGAAGCTGTAAGGGTAACTGTTTATAATGTATTGGGACAGCAAGTTGCGGTGCTGGTCCAGGCTCATCAACAGGCCGGATGGCATCAGGCTACCTTCAATGGACTACATGTTTCCAGTGGTATGTATTTTTACCGTTTGAAAGCGGGAAATAAAGTATTGGTCAAAAAGATGCTATTACTTAAATAAAATAACAGAAGCGATGGGCTCCACCCGGTTAGGGTGGTGTCCATCTATTATCCGCTTAGGTGGACGCCACTATTGGAAGTGGAGCCCACCAGAAATTACCTAAATAATAACTGTTTTAACGGACTAACAAAGTCGGAGTGTTTTTATAAAATAATATGAGTTCGAGATATGCCAGAGCGTGTTAATAACCTCTTTTATAAGATATTTTCAGTTTTTGAGATACCATTCTATTGACCCCTAAATCCCGTAATGGGGACTTTTTCTCTACCTTTAGGAATTTTTTAGGGTAAATATTTTGTACTTAAGGACTGATATTTTGTAGTAATTTATTTTATCGAACACACGTTGATAAATTTTGCTGGTTTTAAAAAGTGGGAGACTCCGCCATAAAGCCTTATATTTAGCTTCAAAAACCGAATCAGATTATTATTTAATGAAGGACTATCTCGAAAAAATTATTACGGATGCACTCCGGAAATTTGACCAACTTAATGAAATACCGGAAATCATTTTAGAACAACCGCGAATTCCGGAACACGGCGACCTGGCTACGAATATCGCCATGCAGCTACCAAAAATCCTGCGCCGTCCGCCCCGGAAAATTGCGGAAGAACTGGTTGAGAACCTGGAATACGATACTAATAAAATTGCCTCCGTCGAGATAGCCGGTCCCGGGTTCATCAACTTCCGTTTTGGCGAAAACTGGCTGATCGATCAATTGGGTGACATTGTTAACCGGCCTGCTGATTTCGGAAAATCGGAATTGAATAAGGATTTAAAAGTGCTCAT
>DASQZP010000005.1:0-4708 GCA_035638655.1 Bacteroidales bacterium | reverse complement strand
TAAATAAATTTTCATATTTAGAAAATTACATTTTTGATTTAAAAATTAAAAAAAAAGCTGCCAGACTCTGGCAGCTTTTTTTTAAGAATCTATGCTGAATCATCTAAATCAGATTTGCGGACCGGCAGTTACAAGTCTCTTCCCTTCTTCATTGTCTGTATATTTTTCGAAATTAGCAACAAACATTCGTCCAAGGTCAGCAGCAGCTTTATCCCAGTCGGAAGCATTGGCCCATGCATTCCTCGGATTAAGGAACTTTGTATCCACGCCGTTGACGGCTTTTGGGATAGCCAGGTTGAATACCGGCATCATTTCGTATTCAGTATTATCAAGGGAACCGTCAAGGATTGAATCAATGATTGCCCTGGTGGAAGGCAGGTCAATGCGTTTACCTTCACCGTAAGCACCGCCGATCCAGCCAGTATTTACAAGGTAGGCAGTTGCATTGTTTTGCTCCATTTTACGAACAAGTTCCTGTGCATATTTTGTAGGATGCAGCAATAGAAAAGCAGCACCAAAACATGCCGAAAACGTAGGCTGAGGAGTGGTAATTCCTCTCTCTGTACCAGCCAGCTTAGCAGTAAAACCACTGAGAAAATGGTATTTTGTCTGGTCAGCTGTAAGTTTTGCTACCGGGGGCAATACACCAAAGGCATCAGCAGTAAGAAAAATAACTTTTTTGGCTGGACCCGCTTTCGATACAGGCTTCACAATGTTGTTAATGTGGTAAATCGGATAGGAAACACGTGTGTTTTCTGTTTTTGATTTGTCCGAAAAGTCGATTTCCCCGGTTTTTGTATCATATCCTACATTTTCCAGTAAGGCATCCCTGCGTATAGCATTATAAATATCCGGTTCATTCTCCTTGCTCAGGTTAATGGTTTTTGCATAACATCCACCTTCAAAATTGAACACACCCTTGTCATCCCAGCCATGCTCATCATCACCGATTAATGCACGTTTTGGGTCCGCGGACAGGGTTGTTTTTCCTGTACCTGAAAGTCCAAAGAAAATGGCTGTATCTCCTTTTTCACCCACATTGGCACTGCAATGCATTGCTGCAATACCCTGAAGAGGCAGAAAATAATTCATTACTGAAAATATTCCTTTCTTCATTTCACCACCATACCATGTGCCCAAAATTACCGACATCTTATCACGCAGGTTGAAAGCTGCAATTACTTCACTGTGTAATCCCTGTTCTTTCCACTGAGGATTAACTGCTTTTGATGCATTGAAGGTAACGAAATCTGGTTTGAAATCTTTCAGTTCTTCCTCAGAAGGACGTATGAACATATTCTTTACAAAATGGGCCTGCCAGGCAACCTCCATAATGAATCGGACATTCAGACGGGTTTCAGGATTTGCTCCGCAATAACAATCCACAACGTATAATTTCTTTCCGGACAACTGGTTGATTGCAGTTCCTTTCACACTGTCCCATATTTCAGGACTGATTGGTTTGTTGTCATTTTTACATCCTTCATCTGTCCACCAGACATTGTCTTTATTTTCAGGCTCTTCAACAATGTATTTGTCTTTGGGCGACCGGCCTGTGAAAATTCCTGTGTCAACAGCCACAGCACCGAGGTTTGTTTCAAACCCTTTTTCATATCCGTTCAGAGATGGATCAGTCTCATGCTTGTATAACTCTTCATAGGAAAGATTGTGATAAACCTCTTTTACATCTTTAATCCCGTAAACCGAAAGATCTAAATTAGTATTCATGTCAAATTTTATTTAATTGATGTATTTAGTGTTATTATTTTCACAAACAAAAGTACAAAAAAATGTGTTTTTGAGCAGCGTAAAGCAATTAATTGTTATGAGGAAAACAGTAAAAATATAAATTATATGTAATGTAAAGATATACAATTAAATATGAGTGTTATTAATTTTGAAATTAGTATGGTACAAACAGATAATTGATTACTATTTATTTTCAATTTTTTCATTAATATCAATAAATAAAGGCTTTACAAAGGATGAAATTTAATTTTAACAGATCAAATTTAGTGAATGTAGAATTAATATAAATTAGGTTTATTATGTTTAAAGGCACGTGTAAATATGCTAAAAAAAGGGCGTCTCTTATGCAGAAACGCCCTTTATTAGACTATTATAGAATACAATTTAGCTCTCTTTAACAGCAGCCTGAGCAGCAGCCAGTCTGGCGATAGGTACGCGGAACGGGGAACAGCTCACATAGTTCATGCCAGTTTTGTGGCAGAATTCAACCGAGCTGGGCTCACCTCCATGTTCACCGCAAATACCAACTTTGAGGTTTTGCTTGGTGCTTCTTCCTCTCTGGGTTCCCAGCTGAACCAGCTGTCCAACACCTTCCTGATCCAGTACCTGGAAAGGATCATCTTTCAGGATGCCTTTATTAAGGTAAACAGGCAGGAATCTACCTGAATCGTCTCTTGAATAACCAAAGGTCATCTGGGTAAGGTCATTGGTTCCAAATGAGAAGAAATCTGCGATTTTTGCAATCTTATCTGCGATAAGTGTCGCACGCGGAATTTCAATCATGGTACCTACCAAAAATTCAACCTTATCACCGGTTTCTTCAAACACTTTTTCAGCAGTCTTCTTAACAATTTCTGCTTGTATTTCAAGTTCCTTTTCAGTACCCACCAATGGAATCATGATCTCAGGAATAGTGGTGATTCCTTTTTTCTTAAGATTGATAGCTGCTTCGATGATGGCGCGTGCCTGCATCTCTGAAATTTCAGGATAGGTATTTCCCAGACGGCAACCACGGTGTCCAAGCATCGGGTTAAATTCGTGCAGTGACTCAACCTTGGCTTTTACTTCTTCAGGAGAAACTCCCATTTCTTTAGCCATAGCAGCCTGGTTTTCTTCTTCATGCGGAACAAATTCGTGCAGAGGCGGATCGAGTAAACGTACAGTTACAGGCAATCCGTCCATGGCCTCAAAAATTCCTTCGAAATCACTGCGTTGCATGGGCAGCAATTTCTCCAGTGCTTTTCTTCTTCCGGCTTCATCATTGGCCAGAATCATTTCACGCATGGCTTTGATGCGGTCGCCTTCAAAGAACATATGTTCTGTACGGCAGAGGCCAATACCTTTGGCTCCGAATTTACGGGCTACACCTGCATCTTTAGGCGTATCTGCATTTGTACGGACCTGCATCCTGGTGTATTTTTCACTGATTTCCATCAGTTTTCCAAAATCACCGCTTAATTCTGCTTCCATGGTATCCACTTTACCTTCATAAACTTTGCCGGTACTACCATTCAGTGAAATCCAGTCTCCTTCTTTCAGGTTTACACCATCAACAGTTAGTGTACGTGTTTTGTAATTGATTTTTACCGAGCCAGCACCCGAGACACAACATTTACCCATACCACGAGCCACAACAGCAGCGTGAGAGGTCATACCACCACGTGCGGTAAGGATACCTTTTGCGACGTTCATACCGCGCAGGTCTTCAGGAGAAGTCTCGATACGTAACAGCACTACCTTTTTACCTTGTGCAGCCCATTCTTCAGCTTCGTCAGCAAAGAAAACAATCTGACCGGTTGCTGCGCCAGGTGATGCAGGCAAGCCTTTGGCTATTTCTTTTGCTGATTCCAGTGCTTTCTTATCGAAAACAGGGTGGAGTAATTCATCAAGCTTGTTTGGCTCGTTTCTGAGTAAAACAGTCTTTTCATCGATCTTGCCCTCGCGAAGCAGATCCATTGAAATCTTCACCATTGCAGCACCGGTACGTTTTCCGTTACGGGTCTGAAGTAACCAGAGTGATCCTTCCTGAATAGTGAATTCCATGTCTTGCATGTCCTTATAATGCTCTTCCAGTTTTTTCTGGGTATCAAAAAGTTCCTGGTAGATTTCAGGCATTGCTTCCTCCAGAGAGGGAAATTTGGATTTTCTGTCTTCTTCAGAAACTCCGGCAAGTTTTGCCCATCTCAGGGAACCTTCTTTGGTGATCTGTTGGGGAGTACGGGTACCGGCCACAACATCTTCACCCTGGGCGTTGATCAGGTATTCTCCGTTGAAAATATTTTCTCCGGTTGCAGCATCACGCGAAAAGGCTACTCCTGTAGCTGAAGTGTTGCCCATATTACCAAATACCATGGCCTGTACGCTAACAGCTGTTCCCCATTCATCAGGAATACCGTTTAATCTTCTGTAATAAATGGCACGGTCGTTATTCCAGCTATCAAAAACTGCAAGGATGGCACCCCATAACTGATCCCATGGGTTCATCGGGAAATCCTGGCCTGTGTTGTCTTTTACTGCTTTTTTGAATTTGGTGACCAGGTCTTTCAGATCATCTGTAGTTAATTCAGTATCATTTTCAACACCTTTTGCTTCTTTTGCCTGATCAATAATTTCTTCAAAAGGATCTTCTGCTTCTTTGGATGCAGGCTTTAACCCCAATACAACATCACCATACATCTGAACGAAACGACGATAGGAATCCCAGGCAAAACGGGCATTGCCAGTTTTTTTAGCCAATCCTTCCACAACCTCGTCATTCAATCCAAGATTAAGAATGGTATCCATCATACCAGGCATTGAAGCCCTGGCTCCTGATCGAACTGAAACAAGACAGGGATTTTCAGAATCTCCGAATTTTGTACCCATAATATTCTCAATATTATGAATACCGTTTTCAACATTCTCTTTAATCAGGCTGATTACTTTCTCTTTGCCCAGAGAATTGTATTCTGTACATACT
>DASQZP010000004.1:0-2020 GCA_035638655.1 Bacteroidales bacterium | reverse complement strand
TGGTTTGAGACGACTTATAAAAAAAAAAGAGGATGGATAAGCATTCACGATACGGACCAATATAGATGAGGGGTCGGGGAGTTTTTCTAAACACCCGCTCCATGGATGATCTTTTTTAAAACCGCATGAACTCGCGGCAAGGGGTCATAAAGAAAAAACAGGATACTATCTTTTAAGTATCAAGAAGTTCTCTGCATCATTTTAAAATTCTTTTAAAGCTACAATTTCAGTATGCGCCTGTTTTTTCTAACGATCCCTAAGCCACTCAGACAGCATCCGGTTTAAAAAAAGATCATCCATTTCGCTATATTCAAGGACTTAGGAGAAAAACTCCCCGACCTCTCAAATATCTAACATTTAGTTTATAAAAAAATAGGAGCCAAAATGAAAATAAAAAGAATTCTATGGCCAACAGACTTTTCAAAAAATGCGGCCAAGGCTTTACCGTATGTTACATTGTTTTCTGAAAAGTTTCACTGTGAGGTGCACGTTCTTTATGTGCTCAAAAAGTATGGCGAATGGGGGGCTGCTTATGGCGACTTCCATCAATCTGATTATGAGAAAATGCAGAAATGGGAGCGAAAAACTGCTGAGGAACGGCTCAGTGAGATTTGCGAAAAGTTTTTAAATACCTGCCCATTATATATCAGACATATTTCAGTAGGTGATCCTGCAATGGAAATTCTGAAACTCATCGAAAGGGAAAGCATTGATATTGTGATCATGGCTAGCCAAGGTAGCGAGTCTCACTTTAATTTTGGAAGTGTCGCCGATAAAATAATAAAAGTCACTACCATACCAGTCACCCTTATTCCAATCCATTAGGGAATCTATCAACTGCTTGAATCTATTCGATTTTAATTGAGGAGAAGGGAGCTCAACCTTAAGTTGCCGAAAGATTGGAATCGTCATTTTATTTCCATCGGATATTACAATTGACTTAAGCCAATGCGACCATTTTTTTAAAATTAAAAAGAAAATATATTATACCAGAAAGTGAAACAGGTGAGTTCGAATAGCCCCCGAAAATATATCCTAAACGCCAAATGGAGAATCGCGATGGGATTTAACTATAAAAGAAAAAGGAATAGCTAAATGAAAAATCAACCTATCGACTCTTGCCCGATGGATATATCAGACAACGATATTTTAAAAGCGATGAAGAGTATTAGTGGATATCTGGATATTACTCCCGGCGATTTTAAAGAAATTTATCGTTTTGCTTATAAACATGCGGTTGAACGACTGAGACACTCGATCAGGGCAAAGGATGTTATGACGAAGGATGTCATTTTCGTTAGAAAAGATACTTCTTTAGAAGAAGTTGCCGACCTCCTTAACCTTCATCTTATCTCTGGAGTCCCTGTCATCGATGACGACAAAAGAGTTGTCGGTGTCATTTCTGAAAAAGACTTTCTTTTCCAAATGGGCGCACAAGAGAAAAGAACATTTATGGGTGTTGTCGCCCATTGCTTAAAAAGTAAAAGCTGTGTTGCCATAACAATGCGCAAGCAAAAAGCAGAAGATATTATGACATCTCCTGCGATTACTGCGAGTGAAAATACACCCATTTTTGAAATAGCAAATACGTTTACAGAGAAAAATATTAATAGAACACCTGTTATCGACCAGAACAACAAACTCGCAGGAATTGTAACAAGAACAGATATCGTACGGTCGTCTTGCGCTATAGAAAATTCGACGGAAAGCAAAGAATGATATGGAATATTTTAAAAAAATGAAAGGAACGACGAAGAGTCCGCCAGGTGTCGGTCTTTCCGAGATCATCTGGTCCTGGATTGGTGCCTTATGGGGTATCGCTTTCGTAGCATTTATAAACTATAATATTTTTCAAGGGACCGATTTGGTTATGATCATTGGATCTTTTGGGGCCTCTGCTGTTCTGATTTATGGTGCCATTAGAAGTCCATTGGCCCAGCCAAGAAATCTTATCGGCGGGCATGTAATTTCAGCCATTATCGGAGTAACGATGTATAAATTGTTAAACAGCCATATGTGG
>DASQZP010000003.1:0-2458 GCA_035638655.1 Bacteroidales bacterium | reverse complement strand
CCACCGACCAGGGCTCCTGCCAGCAGGATGAGCTGATCATCCTCATTGATGAGGGTTCGGCTTCTGCCAGTGAGATCCTTGCCGGGGCTATTCAGGATAACGACCGCGGACTAATCATGGGACGGCGTTCGTTCGGTAAAGGCCTGGTACAGGAACAGATCATGCTGAACGACGGATCGGCCATCAGACTGACTATTGCCAGGTATTATACCCCTACCGGACGTTGTATTCAAAAATCCTATGCGCAGGGAAATAAAGAATATTATATGGATCTGCATGAACGATTCGAACACGGAGAACTTATTGAAGCCGACAGCATTCATTTTGCCGATTCATTAAAATACACCACCCCGGGAGGCAACACAGTGTACGGCGGTGGCGGCATTATGCCCGACATTTTTGTGCCACTGGATACGGTTGGCATCAGTGATTATTTCACCAAAATAAGAAGCCGCGGATTGATCTATCGCTTTGCTTTTGATTATACTGATCAGCACAGGCCGCTCCTGAATAAGTATACGAATGTGGATGACCTCAGGGGTTACCTGCAGAAACAGGATTTGTTGGATGAATTCACAAAATATGCAGCAGAAAAAGGAGTCGCGCCGGACAAAGAAGGCCTGAAGATATCCAGGGACATTATTCATACACAGATTGAAGCCTATATCGCCCGTAACATCCTTGATAATGATGGCTTCTATCCCATTATAAAGAATATTGATAATACGCTGCTGAAGGCAATCGAGATTATGAAAAAAGACCGGGATGCCCCGCTTTCACTCAATACGAATGAGGAAGATGTTATTCCCGGAAAAAACAAACCAGCCAGTATCAATGAGTAAAAAGAAAATTGTTTTTGCCACCAACAACCAACACAAATTATCAGAGATAAGCCGCATGCTGGGCGATGAATTTGAAATTCTGAGTCTGCAGGACATTGGTTGCAACGAAGAATTACCCGAAACTCATGACACCCTGGACGGCAATGCCATCGAAAAAGCAATGTATGTTTACGATAAATACGGCTTTACCACTTTTGCTGATGATACGGGTCTTGAAGTTGATTCACTGAACGGTGATCCGGGCGTATATTCTGCCCGGTATGCCGGAGAAGGGAAAAAACCAATCGACAATATTGTAAAACTACTGGGTGAAATGGAAGGTATGGAAAACCGTAAAGCCCGGTTCCGGACAGTGATAGCTTATGTTGAGGGAGGTAAAACGTCTCTCTTTGAAGGAAAAGTAGATGGTACTATTCTGACAGAGTTGCATGGAAATGGTGGATTTGGCTACGATCCGGTTTTTCAGCCTGAAGGATTTGACATCTCCTTTGCCCAAATGGATCCGGATGATAAAAACCGCATCAGCCACCGGGGCAATGCGTTCAGAAAGTTCGTGGATTTTCTTGCTAGTTAGTGTCTGTCCATAATGTCCGATAACTGCGTTGTTGCAAAAATTCTAATTCCTCATATACATTAGTATACTGCGGATTAAAATTTTTTTACGCCTTGTTCTCGAACATTTTGATCCAGACACTTGACTTTATTGACAGACTCTAGTTAACTATCAAAATATATTCAAAACAAGAAAAAAACCAGCCTGTATCAGCAAATACGCCCGCAACAATATTGAATTTAAGTTAATCTTCATGAACTTTAACCAGAAAGAAAAAGCCAGCGCGATAAAAAACCAGGCCATATAATTCTGAAGTGGTATCACCCCGCCCTGCCAGTGCCAGTAATCCAGTTTCATGGCAACCGGTTCCATAATCACATCAAATACAACAATCAGTAAGGCTGCCAGTAAAGGCTGAAATAACCTTCCTTTGGTCATCAGACCAGCCATATCGTATGTTGCCAGTATCAGAATTATCCAGTTAAACGCAATGATAAGTGGCACGCCAAAAAGACTGAAGCCGAGCATTGCTCCATACTGGTATGACCCAAATACATTTCCTGTATGTACACCGGTGACTTCAACCAAGAATGTTACAAGATAAGCGACTACCAGCCAGAGAATAAGTCGATTCCGGGAAACCTGTCCGGGCAAAAACAACAACACCACAATATTCGATATCAACAAAACCGGCAGGGTTGTTAATCCTGCAAATCTGTTCAGTGCAGGTGTCAGGTGTATCAACAGTCCTACCAGATAAAAAATGATGAAAAGCGGAATAACCCTGCTGCGGATGGTTTTTGTATGTATTCGTTCTGTCACCAAAATTTTATGTTGTTAATTTTTTACGATCCCGGGAAAAAATTGATTTAAAGCCGGTATACAAATATACAAAGAAAGCCACTTTAACAATTTTACCCTATTTGTTTAATTATTTTTATTATTTCTTGAACAAAAATAAATAGTATTTTGTTTATTATCCGTATTTAGATTTATAATAAATAAAAATAATTATGTACTTTAAACATCTGGTTGAAAAAATACCTGACGGTATCCTTTTATG
>DASQZP010000002.1:0-2156 GCA_035638655.1 Bacteroidales bacterium | reverse complement strand
TCATAATTTTTAATCTCTTTCTCTTTAAAGTAAATAAGTTTTGCTTGACGGCCTATTATTCCTTGATGCCAGAATTTCTTCACGGATATTTTCATTTATTTAATTTCTATTTAAGACATCAATGTGACTCATATAGAAAGAGTAAAAGCATTCAATGCTTCATTATTTTAGTTTAAACTTGTTTTTCAAGGTAATTATATAAAAGGCTACAGAATTCTCTATAGCCTTTAAATTTTCACTGCATAAAACTTTTTATGGTTCAATTTTTTAAGCACCTTACGGAAAAACCAAAGTTTTTTAAATAATGACCCTTTAAAATATCTGGATAGTTATAATCTAAGGAAAAATACCAGGCTTCAGTCGTAGTATCATATTCAGTTTGAGACCACCAATAACCATATGAACTATTATTCCATGAATAACCACTATAATCACAACCTCCTCCAGGTAATGCTGTAAAACCCGTTTCATTTGTTGCACCTAGATTTGGACTTATCCAAAATTTAGTGCCTGTGTCTTTTAATTTTCCACCAGCTATACTTGTTCCTCCTAAATAATCGATAAGTATTTTCCATTCTTGATCAGATGGAACATGCCAACCTACAGGGCAAAGTTTATCGGTATTGACAGCATACCAGTTGTACAATTTTCCATAAGGATTTTCATATTCTACTGAGTCATTATTATACCAACAATATGCTCCTAAAGTATCGTTTGTCCATTGGCTATTATCTTCAATTTGTGGTATTGGAGTTCCATCATTATATCTGCTGGTCCTTAAATTTTCTGCCATCCATACTTGAGTACCAATTGTAACTGTACTATAAACATTATTATCAACATCCTTAATTAATAATCCATTGTTTATTAGTGCCTTTCTCATTAGATCATATTTAGCTTCAAATTTATCCATGGTTAAAATACTATCAGCAGTATGGGCATGAAAAGCATATGGCACACTTAATATTTCACTTGTACCTGTGATAGTATAATTAGATCCTCCTGTGGGATCAGTTTCAGTTTTTAAGAAATATGGTCCTTTTGACCAATTAATCGCATCAAATCCTTCTTTTCCACCAATTTCAATACTTATGAGACCGTTATCATTGGTTTTTATTGTTCTGGTCTCTATGTATACTGCTTTTCCATCAGCTGATCCCTGCAAAATACTAATTTGTATTCCTACATTATTATTAGATATCAAATTATTGTTTTGATCTCTGATGATAGCCTGATAACTCATTTTATCAGGAGTCTGTCCTTTTAAAAATGGATTTAAGAAAAAAGCAACGAGAATAAAAGATAATAAGTGTTTCATAACTGACTATTTTTTAATTATTTTAAAGGTCTTAACATTTTTTTTGTCGTTTTGTAAAGAAATTTTTTCACTATAAACTTTCAAATAGTAGATTGAAGGATTGAGATTTTTCATTTGAATCTTTGTCTCATTTGATTCAATGTTATTTTTTTGAATTAATTTACCCTCTGCATCGTAAAGGCAAAAGCTTAAATGTAAAATATTAGATGAATTCAATTTTAAAATTAAGAAATCAGATGTAGGATTTGGATAGGCCTTACATTCAAGGTAAATATCATTAATTCCGTCTGGTTCCTGAATTACATAGATTTCATATGGATGTTCTATTCCTTCCACTATTGAACCATTATTACCTGATTTAGATTGGTAAATTAATTGTCCCATTGAATAACTTATTTGACCATTAGATGTAGATATATTGGCCCCTGTAGAAGAAAATGTTTCCTGACTGTAAACGAATGAGTTTATAAAGAAGATTAACAGGTAAAATAAAAAAATAGACCTGGTAAATTTCCATCTTGTTGATATTAATTTAATTTTTCTCATAGAAAAAATATTTTGTATAATATTAATAATGAATATTTTAGTATATTAAGATTCTTTATGTTTCTCCCATTCCATATTTAGACAATCTGTCTTCATTCTGTACAAATTAGGGTAAATAGTATTTTTATCAATATTTTGGTCTTTCAGATATTGTAATATTTTGGTAACTAAATTTTTATTTATATTAAAACAGCCTCCAATCTTCTCCGGAATCACAAGATTATTTCCTTCTATTAATTTAAGTAGCAATTTCCGATTTTCTTTATGTTGTATTTCCAAAGGTTTTTGGTCA
>DASQZP010000001.1:0-3687 GCA_035638655.1 Bacteroidales bacterium | reverse complement strand
GATGATTATCATCAGGCGAACTTAGTAATAAACTGTTCCATCTGAGGCATCCCTGTCAGGGGCCTCCGGAGGGACTAAATTGATGGAGGCTCATAAAATGATTTCTTACTGGCAGATTATTCCCAACGGTTTACTTCCAATTCAAACCTACAAAAAAGAATGCGTCGTCAATGTTGTTGCTCCTACACCGAGTGAAGTGGAAGTGCTCAAATCAACATTTAAAATTCCCGCAGATATTATTTCAGATATTCAGGACGTTGACGAACGTTCCAGGATGGAGGTTGAGGATGATATGCTGATCCTTATTCTTCGTATTCCTTTACACACTCCTTCCAACGGTGTTCCTTTCACCACCATACCACTGGGTATTATTGTCTCCGGCGAGAATATCCTCGTTATCTGCCAGCGTGAGAACAGTGTAATTTCAGAGTTTTTTGGTCAGCGGCATCGCAAAAATTTCAATTTTGAAAATAAGGTTGATTTCATCCTCAGTATTTTCCTCCAAACCACCAATATTTACCACCGGTATTTGAAGCAGATCAATCATCAGACAAACCTGGTGGAACATGATCTGGAACAATCCACCAAGAACGAGGAGCTGCAAAAACTACTGAAACTAGAGAAGTGCCTGGTGTTTTTCACTACCTCCCTCCGTTCAAATGAATTTTTGCTGGCCAAACTGCGTTCCTCCCGGTTTGTACAAAGCAATTCCTATTCGGAAGACCTGCTGGAAGATGTGGTAATTGAAAATAAACAGGCCATTGAGATGGCTCATATTTACAGTGATATTCAGAGTGGCATGATGGATGCCTTCGCCTCGGTAATCTCCAATAACCTTAATATTGTGATGAAACAGCTCACCATTGTAACCATTATCCTCACTATCCCAACCATGATCGCCAGTTTTTTCGGCATGAACGTACCCAACTCCTTTGAATCATCGTCTTTTGCTTTTGTAGCTATTCTTGGATTGTCTATTGTCTTATCAATAGTTGGCGTACTGTTCCTGAGACGCCGGAAATGGATGTAATGCTTTAGTCAGCTGATTTTATGCTTTGATCTATTTGAACGAAAGGAGATCAATATTCCACTCACTATAATCAGTGCTATCCCGGCGATACTAATCAATCCGGGCCAGTCATCTCCCAGCACCGTTCCAATGATGATTGAAAATGGGATGGTGACATAACCAACAGCAGCCACAATCCCTGCACTTTCTTCGGCATACGCCCTGGTAACAGAGAGCTGGCCAAGGAGGGCAGTTATGCCAACCATAATAGCCCATATCCATTGGATTCCCGAGGGAAATTTAAAATCAGAAAAAAGATAATCCATCCCATGGATACCACTTACCTCTCCCACAATGATGGATATCACAGGAAGCAGAATTCCGGCGGTCATGAAAGACAGGACGATTGACCTTGCATCGTAATATTTGCGCAATTCCCTCACCGAAGTATAAGCAGCACCAGCTGCGATCCCATTGAACAGACCGAGCATGCTGCTCCGGAAATCAAGCCCTCCACCCGGCTGAAATACCAGGAGAATTCCCGCGAATCCAATGAAAATAGAAATCCAGCCACGAACGCTAAGCTTTTCGTGAAGGAAAAACAATGAAAATACAGCCACGAAAATCGGAGATGTTTGCAAAAAAGTCATTGATATACCCAATCCGATAGTTGACATATTGTAAAACAAGGCATAGAGTGCAAGCGTACCGGCCAGACCTCTGAATATCAAAAGTAAAGGTCTGCCACCACGGTTTTTCAAAGGCCGGCGTGTCATCGAAAGCAAAATAAACAGTGTCCCGAATATATTCCGGAAGAAAACAATCTGGATTGAATCAAGATTTCTGCTGAGTACTTTGACACTAGCCCCCATGATGGCAAAAAACAATGAAGCCACAATCATAAAAACAATTCCTTTATTGGCTAAAAAGATTTTACCGGCCTTGTTCATCCTGGTTCGTACGATTTTTAATTTAACGCAAATGTAAAAATAATTACACGGATATTTGCCTCAGCTGCTTTTTTGAACCAGAGGAAAAGTCGGTCAATGCCTCTGGAAATAATAACAAAATCAATTAATATAAGAGAAGTAAAAATGGCCGGAAGAAATCTGTTCAACCATTTTCAAGCATGGTAAGTAAATTGAGTGCCTCTTCCCTACTATCACCACAAACAATGCGCTCAGCTTTAAATGTGCGGCAAACAAGAGGTCGTTCAGGTTTTCCAAACAGATCGCACTTCAGGTCCGGAGTAAGGTGAATACACCTTACCCCTGCAGGTTTACCGTCAGGCATTCCCGGAATGGGTGATGAAATTGAAGGAGCGATACAGCAGGCTCCGCAGTTTGGCCGGCAATCCATCATTTTTTTATAGCAAAAATAAAAATATCTGATCACAAATTATAATTACCCATACTTACAGCATTACTTTTCAACCTATAAATAATTTTGGTATTAAAGTATGAGCACTCCCTTAAAATTTATTAAATTTATTAAATTTTTATATTAAAAGTAAACTAACTAACCATGAATAGAAAACTAGAGATTTATCTGGCGGTCATGCTGGCTCCCATGTTATTGTTATTCAGCTGTCAGCAACCCGGAGGAAAAAACATGAACACTACATCCACTCTTGAAAATCGCGTCGATTCAGTTTTACAACTGATGACGCTGGAAGAAAAAATCGGACAATTAAATCAGATTACCGGGCTCGGAGAACTAACCGGTCCGCTTGCAGAGGCTAACAGCAGTCAGGATCTTGTTAAAGAAGGCAACGTCGGATCGATGCTCAATGTTACCGGTTCGCGATATACACGTGAAATGCAGCGCATTGCTGTAGAGGAAAGCCGGCTTGGCATTCCATTGGTATTTGGTTATGATGTCATTCATGGTTATCGCACTATTTTCCCTGTTCCCCTGGGTGAGGCATCCAGCTGGGACCTGGAGGCCATACAAAAGAGTGCCCGTGTAGCAGCTGCAGAAGCCGCATCAGCCGGCCAGCACTGGACATTTGCCCCGATGGTGGATATTGCCCGTGACCCCCGCTGGGGCAGAATCATGGAAGGCTCCGGGGAAGACCCGTACCTGGGATCACGTATTGCTGAAGCACGTGTCAAAGGGTTTCAGGGTGATGACCTGGCAGGTACCAATACGGTTGCTGCCTGTATAAAGCATTATGCTGCCTATGGTGCGGCCATCGGTGGAAGAGATTATAATACAGTAGACATGTCTGATATTATGCTTCATCAGGTTTACCTTCCACCCTACAAAGCTGCTGTCGATGCAGGGGCAGCCACTCTCATGAGTTCCTTCAACGATTATGACGGAGTACCAGCTTCCGGCAACAAATATTTATTACATGACATTCTGAGAAAAGACTGGAATTTCAAGGGTATGGTAGTATCCGACTGGGCCTCAATCAGTGAGATGATCACCCACGGGTTTGTGGCTGACAAGTATCATGCTGGTTATGAATCATTCTCAGCTGGCGTGGACATGGACATGCAGGGCAATGTGTACATCACCCAGATGAAAAAACTGATTGACGATGGCAAAATTTCAGAAAAACAACTTGACGATGCAGTTAAACGTGTGTTGCGCCTCAAATTCAAACTTGGATTGTTCGATGACCCTTACAAATATTGTGATGAAGAAAGGGAAAAGTCAGAACTGCTCTCTGC